>JAQTLJ010000032.1 GCA_028714935.1 Candidatus Margulisiibacteriota bacterium
GATCCTCTTCGCTGACGCCTTTGCGGGTCAGGTTAATGCGGCCCATCTCATCGATCTCCACGACTTTGACGACCACATCGTCGCCGATCTTTAAGACATCTTCCACTTTGGCGATCCGGCGGTCGGCGATCTGGGAAATATGGACCAGGCCGTCCTTGCCTCCGGGCAGACTGCAGAATGCGCCGAAAGGCATGATCCGCTCAACCTTGGAATTAAAGACATCGCCTACTTTGGGCTCAAATGTCAGCTCATCGATCCTTGCTTTAGCTTTCTTAGCCGCCTCAGCATCGGCGGTAGTGATCAGCACTGTCCCGTCATCCTCAATATCGATCTGGACGCCGGTCTCTTCGATGATGCTCCTGATCATTTTGCCGCCCGGTCCGATGACCGCTCCGATCTTTTCCTTATCTATCTTGAAAGAAATGACCCGCGGGGCATAGGGCGAAAGATCGGCGCGCGGCTTGGCAATGACCGCTTCCATCTTATCTAAAATATAATTGCGGCCTTCTTTGGCCTGCTCCAGCGCCTGCTTGATCAGCTCAAATGATAAGCCTTTGATCTTGATATCAACCTGGATCGCGGTTATCCCTTTTCTCGTCCCGGTAACCTTGAAATCCATATCCCCCAGGTGGTCCTCAAGACCCTGAATATCAGTGATCATGACCGTTTTATTCCCCTCTGAGATTAGGCCGACCGAAATACCGGCGACCGGGGCGTCAATTTTTACTCCGGCATCCATTAAAGCTAAGGTTGAACCGCAGGTGGAAGCCATTGAAGTTGAACCGTTGCTTCCCAGCACTTCGGACACTAATCTAATAGTGTAAGGGAACTTGTCTTCCGGAGGAATTACCGGCAATAGTGCCCGCTCCGCCAGAGCGCCATGGCCGATCTCGCGCCGGCCGGGGCCGCGGAGCGGCCTGACTTCGCCGACCGAATAGGCCGGAAAGTTATAATGGTGCATATAGCGTTTGCCGGTATCTTCCAGGTTAAGCCCTTCGAGCCGCTGCTCTTCTCCGGCTGAACCTAAAGTCGCGACGGTTAAAACCTGTGTCTGGCCCCGGCTAAAGATCGCGGAACCGTGGGTCCGGGGCAAAACCCCGATCTCACAGCTGATCTGGCGGATATCTTTTGGTCCCCGGCCGTCGATCCGTTTGCCTTTATCCAGCACCAGCCGCCGCATATGATCGTATTCGATCTCTTCGATCACCGTTTTAACATCGGCCTTATTTTTTAACATCAGTTCGGCCAGTTCTTTATCACTTTCCGCTTCTTTCTTCAATTCTTCCTGGATCTTGGCCAGTTCTTCAACCTGTTTATCTTTATCCGCGATGCAGAGGGCGGTCTCGATCCTTGATTTGGCTTTTTGGTGGACGAATTTCTCGATCTTCTCGGCGATCTTGTGGGTCTCAACTTTGATCTTTGGTTGACCCGCTTTTTTAACCAGCTCTTCCTGTATGGCGATCAGTTTTTTTATGACTTCATGCCCGGCCTTGATCGCTTCGAGCACGTCATTTTCCGCCACTTCATCCGCCCCGGCTTCGATCATCGAGACCGCTTCTTTAGTGCCGGCGATCACCAGATCAAGGCTGGATTCTTTCATCTGCGTCGTGGTCGGGTTAACAATAAATTCGGCGCCGACTTTGGCTACCCTGACCCCGGCGATCGGCCCGTCGAACGGGATCTCGGAAATGGAAAGCGCGGCTGAAGCCCCGACGATCGCCAGGATATCGGGCGGGTTTTCCTGGTCAACAGACAGCGGCGTGACCACGATCTGGACATCATTGCGAAAACCTTCGGGGAACATCGGACGGATCGGACGGTCAACCTTCCTGGAGGTCAGTATCGCCTGTTCGGACGGCCGGCCTTCGCGTTTAAAGAAGCCGCCTGGTATCTTGCCGACAGCGTATAGCTTCTCTTCAAAATCAACCAGGAGGGGGAAAAAATCGATCCCTTCACGGGGTGTGGCCGACATCGTCGCGGTCGCTAAAACAACTGTGTCTCCCAGCCGGACAATGACGGAACCGCCCGCTTCTCGGGCTAATCTGCCGGTTTCCAGGGAAAGGATCCTGCCGCCGCCGAGGTCATATTCTGCCGTCTTAATCATCTAATTCCTAACCCGGCCGTCAGGCTCTCGTATCTGCGGATATCTTCACGCTGAAGGTACATAAGCAGTTTTTTACGCTGGCCAACCATCATTAAAAGCCCGCGCCGGCTGTGGTTGTCTTTTTTATTTTTCTTTAAATGCTCGACCAGCTGAGTGATCCTTTCGGTCAACAAAGCGATCTGCACTTCAGGAGAACCGGTGTCTCCCTTATGCTGTTTAAACTTGCCGATGATCGTCTGTTTCTTTTCTTGATTTAAAACCATTATAAACTGATTATATCACACGAATTTTAAACTTACAACATTTTAATTCTATATATATCCCGGCGGATCTGTTCCTTCAGCTCGGCCACATCGGCAAACTGTTTTTCTTCGCGCAGCCTGGCGGTCAGAACGATCTTAAGCGGTTTCCCTCTAAGGTTTTGTTTGGCCCCAAGGACATGGACCTCCACCCTTGTCTGTTCCGCCCCAAAAGTCGGCCGGGCGCCGATATTGACCGCGCATTTCTTGCTGCCAACCAGGCCGGCATAAACACCGTGCGCCGGGATAAGCTTGTGCCGGTCAAGTTTAAGGTTCGCGGTCGGAAATCCCAGCCCCGCGCCTCGTCCGGACCCTTTGACCACGCGGCCGGATATCTGGTACGGATGCCCCAATAATTTGACCGCCCTGGCAAACTCTCCGCGGCTGACCAGCTCGCGGATCCGGCTGGATTTGATCGGCCGCAAGCCGGCAACGACCGGGGGGATGACGCCGACCTCAAAACCATATTTCCTGCCCAGCCGCCGCAACAACGAGACATCCCCCAGCCTCCCCTTGCCGAAAGCGTAATCAAAGCCGACAAAGACCTTCCGCACTCCCAGCCGGTCGACCAGGTATTTCCTGATAAACTTTTCATAAGAAAGGTCCTGCAGTTTTTTATTGAACCGGAAAACGACCACCCCATCGACCCCCAGCCCGCAGAAAAGCTCTTCCCTCTCCTTTAAAGTGGTCAGCAGCTTTAAGCCGCGCTCGGGAACGATCTGCTGCTGCGGGTGCGGATCAAAGGTGATGACTAGTGAAGCGGCGCCGCTCTTATTCGCGTAATTGACGGCGCTCTTGATCACTTTCTGGTGTCCCAGATGAACGCCGTCAAACGTCCCCAGCGCCGCGACGCAGCCTTTAAGCTTTTTCTTCTTGGGGTGGCGGATGATCCTCATCGGGCGAACAGGCCTTTAACTAACAGGGTGGCTGATTTGATATATTCCGCCGACGGGATCAGCAACAGCTGGGAAATGATCAGCGTCCCGACCACGCGGCCAAGCACGAGATAAAACACCATTGCCCGCACGTCCCGCTCCGGCCTCTTGCCCCGCGCCGCCTGGTCGGTGATCAGCGCCGCTGTCGGATCGACCATTAAGGTCAAAAGGATCGTGGCAATGCCGTTGACGATCGCCGAAAGCTGCGTGGCGGTGACCCGGTAGTCAGGGACAAATGCCCCGGCCAGCATCGAAGCCAGGACGCCGATGGCGTAGATCGAGACCATCAGCACGTTCAACACCAGAAATGTTTTCGGAATATCTTTGAGCGAAAGATCGCTGAAGGAGCGGCGGCTGGGCAGCTTGATCAGTTTCATGACCGCCAGGAAGTTCCTGGGCCGGAAGAAGGAGACGATCAATCTGGGAACGGAGCCGACCCGGTTGAACCGCTCGATCGCTTTGGTGTAAAGAGCGACAAAGAACGGCGATAACAGCGCGCCGATCAGGTTGCCGATGAATGCCGCAAAGATAATGAGCCGGAAATTGGTAACCAGCGCGCCGGGGTTATTCTTTAGGATCGCCGTGTCCACCATCCCCCCCAGGAACGGCGCCTGGAACATGTTAGACAACCTGGCAACCAGCAAGGTCGCGTTAACAAAGGAAAGGGAGGTCGCGATATGCCGGGTCCTGATCCCCGAAAGACGCAGGCAGGAAGCCGAGGTCTCGGCCAGGTGGATGATCGCGGTAAAAAAGCAGACAACGATAAGGGCTGTCATTTGCGCCTATTATATAATGAAAAGCCCTTGGCCCGCAAACGGCAGGAGTCGCAGACCAGGCACGGCCGCTTGCCTCCCTGATAGCAGGACCAGGTTTTGTGCAGAGGCGCTCCCAGTTTCATGCCCAAAGCTATGATCTGCGCCTTGGTTTTGCCGATCAGCGGGGTCATGATCTTGATCTTCCCTGCTTTCGTCCCGGTTTTGATCGCTTGCTGGAAAGCCCGGTAGAAATTCGGCCGGCAGTCCGGGTAACCGGAAAAATCGATCGCGTTGGCACCAATAAAGATCGCTTTGGCCCCGATCGCTTCCGCGTAAGAGAGCGCTAAGCTTAAGAAGATCATGTTGCGGGCCGGAACGTAGGTCGAAGGAATTCCCTTAAACTGTCTTTTAACTGGGACCTTCAGCTTTTTATCCAGCAAAGAACTCCCCTTCCAAGGAAGCGAGATCTTAATGATCCGGTACGGGATTTTTGCCAGCTTGGCAACTTTAACCGCATGAGCAATTTCCCGCTTATGCCTCTGGCCATAATCAAAGACCAGGGCAAAGCATTTATAACCCTTATTTTGGGCGTAATAAAGTGTGGTTGTGGAATCAAGTCCGCCGGAGAGGAGTATAATCGCCTTTTTCATCGGTTTTAAATTATAATGATCAGCCCCCGCTTTCCGCGGCGGCATTTTGAACCGGATATTAATTGATAATCAAATATCCAAATGTTTTATCTGTTTCAGCATATGAACCTTCCGGTTCGACAACATGGATAATAAAATAACCCGCCCCTTTTTCTGATATCCCGTATCGCCACCATCCGTTTTGGCAGGTTAATAAAATGATTGAATCACTAGTTGCATAAGTGTTGTTTATCCTCTGCTCCCAAGTCCCTATCGGGAGCGTCACCGTCCCCACCGGCGCGTTCTCATTGCCAGGCATTGCCGCCCCGATCTTGATCTTGCCGCGACTGATCTCTAAAGCAGGTCCATGTTCTAAATTTTCGCAAAATAGGGCGGCTTTATTCGAAGCATCCGATTTGGCTTTTACCCCAATGCCGGTTGAGTTATAACCCAAAACTCCAAAACCGTTTTCCCAATCCGACCGGCCGATAACACCGGCCAGTTGGGATTCACCAAATACGCCGGCGGGCCCTCTATGATCTGGATGATGAAGAGTTGTAATGCCTTCTGCCGCACCGACAACTCCATGTGAATCTATGCCGCTGCCCCCGTTACCATATACCCCAATACCAGCGCTGCTGGTTCCCCAAACCCCGCGATACGGGCCCTCGCCAACCACTCCGGCTTTATTATCGGTGTCACTGGTTTTCCCGTAGATCCCATGGCCATTTCCGGTATGCACCCCTAAAATACCCTGACCATTGTTGCCGCTTCCTTCTCCATACACGCCGGCTTTTTGATTTGCAGTTGTTTTTCCAAACACACCTTGCCCTCCGCTACTCTCAAAAATCCCGCCGGCGGCGGCGCCAGAGCCACGGACGCCAACTCCACCTGTATCAAACCCTTCAAAACTCCCGCCGGTGGTGGTTCCGACACCTTTCACGCCCACTTTCGACGACCCATAAACACCTACCATATCATAGTGTCCTAGAATGCCTATAGTAAGAGGTAAGACCGTTGCAACATTATACGTACCTTGCACACCAAAACCGTTTATACTGTTGCCCGTAACACCAATATAATTCGTACTGTTCCCTTCCACCCCGTTCCCGGCTACGGAACTGCCTAAAACACCAGGCCTGCCTTCCCCTTTTACGCCCGGCCCGCTTAACCCAACGGTCGGAATTCCATTATAACCATAAACGCCCGCTTTATTCGGATTAGCGATCCAGCCAATTACGCCATGCCCGGCAATGCTCGTTCCCCAAACACCCGGATTCAAGGCAGTCAGGTCATCACGCCCTTCACTTCTGTTATTGCTGCCTTGAACCGCAGGCAATAGTTTATTATTCTCGCCGGCTTGTATTATGGAAGCCACCCGTCCGCCGCTCACATTCCTTGCCGTGATAGCAAAAGGAACGGCAACAAGCTGCTGGCGTGGTTCCAGCATCGTCGGAGCCAGCTCGCGCGGGCCAGCGGATAAGAGCTCGATCTGGAGAAAGCAATTGTTACCTAAAAATTCCGGGACAGGATTCGCGTCAGTTCCCAAAATATAATTAAAGACTCCACTATTCAAGGGTACGGTGGCTAACAGTTGTTGAAATAAAACGGTTCCCCCGCTTGCACTGTCATAGATGTAAAAGTTCGCCCCAAAATTTTCTGCCGCTGCCATATCCGGCCCTGTCAACCGCCCCTGGATGTTTATCCGCCTCGGCACCGCGTTAATGGAGGAGACCAATACAAATACCAGGAACACAGACATGATAACCATTTTTAATGTCTTCATCATTTTTCCCCCTCGTTTAGATTTTAATGATCTGACCGCGTTCGGCCCCGACAGAAACCAGCGAGATCCGGCAGTTGGCCAGCTCAGCCAGCTTTTCCAAGTACTTTTTGGCATTGGCCGGCAGGTCTTTATGATCTTTCACTTTGGTCGTATCTTCTTTCCAGCCCGGCATCTCTTCATAGACCGGCTGGCACTTTTCCAGCCGATAAACATCGGTCGGGAAATAGGTGATCCGTTTGCCGTTCAATTCATAGGCAACGCAGATCTCGATCTTGTCCAGTTCATCGAGCACGTCCAGCTTGGTGATCGCCAGCTGCGACAGGCCGTTGATCTTGGCGGCATGCTGCATGACCACACCGTCGAACCAGCCGCAGCGCCGCGGCCGGCCGGTCGTTGCCCCATATTCCCCGCCCTTCTCCCGGAGCCGTTCGCCGAGCTGTCCGGCGATCTCGGTCGGGAAAGGCCCGCCGCCGACCCTGGTGACATAAGCTTTGACCACGCCGATAACCTCGTTGATCTTCTGCGGGCCGAGACCCGCGCCGACACAGGCGCCGCCGGCGATCGGGTTGGACGAAGTGACATACGGATAGGTCCCGTGGTCAACATCGAGCATTGTCCCCTGCGCTCCCTCCAAGAGGACGTTCTTTTTCTTCGCGACCGCCTCATTGACCAGCGTGCTCGATTCCTCAACGACCAGTTTCTTGACCGCGTGAAAATAACCGAGATATTCATTCATGATCTCTTCCAGGTTATAATTGACCTTCATCTCATAAAAATTATTCAGATAAAAAGATTTCTCTTTCAGGTTCCATTCCAGTTTTTGACGCAGGAGATCCGTATTGAAAAAATCACCGATCCTGATGCCACGGCGGTTGAACTTATCGACATAACACGGGCCGATGCCGCGGCAGGTCGTGCCGATGCGGCCGGCTTCATGTTTCTTCTCCTGCGCGGCGTCAAGGTCGCGGTGGTAAGGAAAGATAACGTGGGCCTGGGAGGAGATCCGGAGATTATCAGCGGAATAACCTTTGCCGCGGATCGTTTCTATCTCTCCCAAGAGGACGGCCGGGTCAACGACCACGCCGTTGCCGATCAGGCAGAGGACGTTCGTGTAAAAAATACCGGAGGGGATAAGATGCAGCTTGAAAACCTCATCTTTGATCACAACCGTATGCCCGGCGTTATTCCCCCCCTGGTAGCGGACGACCATGTCCATGTCGCGCGCCAGGAGGTCGGTGATCTTCCCCTTCCCTTCATCTCCCCATTGTGTCCCGACGATTACTGTAACTGTCATTGATCTTCTCTCCCTTTACACTGATTTAATATGAAGCTCTTTTAATTGTTGCGGGCTAACTGCGTCCGGAGCGCCGGTCAGGGGGCACAGGGCGCTCTGGGTCTTGGGAAAAGCGATGACGTCGCGGATCGACTCCATCCCCGCCAAAAGCATAACCAGACGGTCCAGCCCCAAAGCGATCCCGCCGTGCGGCGGCGCGCCGTATTCCAAAGCTTCCAGGAAAAAACCGAAGCGGAGCTTTGTCTCCTCTTCGGTCAAACGCAGTAATTTGAATATCTTCGCCTGGATATCGGGCCGGTGGATCCTGATCGATCCGCCGCCGATCTCGGTCCCGTTCAAGATAATATCGTACGCCTGGGCTTTGACCGAGCCGGGCTCTTTCAGGAAGCGCTCTTCCAGGTCATCCCAGCTGCCGTGCGGCGCGGTGAACGGATGGTGATTGGAAACCCAGCGTTTATCGGTTTCGCTGTATTCAAAGAGCGGAAAATCGGTGACCCAGAGGAAATGGAAGGCGTTGTTATCGATCAGGTTGAGTTTTTTTCCTAATTCCAGGCGCAATTCACCCAGAACATTGTGGACGACCTTGAAACTATCGGCGCAAAAGATCAGAACATCACCCGTTTCGCCTTTCAGCCGCTCAACGATCGCGTTAACCTCTGCCGGTTTAAAGAATTTTACGATCGGCGACTTCAGCCCGGAGGCGGTCAAGGCTATCCAAGCCATCCCTTTCGCTCCTAACGCCTTTGCCTGTGCCTCCAGATTATCAAGTTCAGAACGGGAGAATTTTTCTCCCCCTTTGACATTGATCCCTTTGACTAAACCGCTTTTGGCAACCGTTTCACGAAAAACCTTAAATTCGGTCTCTTTGACCAGGTCGGAGACATCGACTAGTTCCAGGCCAAACCTGGTATCCGGCTTATCGCTGCCGTAACGCCCGACCGCTTCTGCCCAGGTCAGCCTGGGGAACGGCAGGGAAACTTTGGGCAGATGCTTGCCGCGATACTGGTCAATATCTTTGGCGATCGTATCCAGCGAAGCTTTGAGCATCTGCTCGACCAGGTCGATGATCTCTTTTTCTTCGACAAAAGAGAGTTCGATATCGAGCTGGGTGAACTCCGGCTGGCGGTCGGCCCGCAGGTCTTCGTCACGGAAACAGCGGACGACCTGGAAATATTTTTCCATCCCGGCGACCATCAGGATCTGCTTGAAAAGCTGAGGCGACTGCGGCAGGGCGTAGAATCGGCCCGGGTTGACCCGGCTAGGGACCAGGTAATCCCTCGCCCCTTCCGGGGTTGACTTGGTCAGGAACGGCGTTTCAATCTCCAGGAACCCTTCCTGATCAAGATAATCAGCCATCGCTTTGACAACTTTATGGCGGAAGATCAGGTTCTCGCGCATCTTGTCCCTGCGCAGGTCAATGTAGCGGTATTTTAAGCGGACCGTTTCGTCCGGCTCGGTCCGGGCATCGGCAATTTCGATCGGCGGGGTTTTAGCGGTGTTGAGAATATTCAAGCTGGAAGCGACGACTTCGATCTCGCCGGTCGGCAGCTCCTTATTGATCGTTTCCGGCGAGCGCGCCACAACCTTCCCTTTGACGCTGACGACAAATTCAACCCGCAGCTTCCCCGCCAGGTCGTGGAGCTCTTTGTTTTCCTGGTTAAAAACGATCTGGACCAGCCCCGACCGGTCGCGCAGGTCGATAAAGATCAACCCGCCATGGTCCCGCCGGCGGTGGACCCAGCCAGCCAGGACCGCTTCAGTCCCGAGGTCTTTTGTTCTTAACTCTCCGCAATTTCGGGATCGGTACATGTATCTTCTTTCTCCTCAATGGTAATAAAAATTTCTTCGGTGAACAGGTTCATCGTCTTGCATCGCGAGCATTTGATCTCCACCTTGGCCATCCCTTCGATCTTGGCCAGCAGACGGTTGCACTGGACGCAGCGGAAATCGATCATGGCAATTCCCCCGCCAGGGAATCAAAAGCGACTTCTTTCTGCTGAGCGGTCTCCATGTTCTTAAGTATACCACGGCCCTTTTTAAGTTCGTCTTCACCAATAATGTAGACTTGTTTGGCGCCGAGCTTGTCGGCAGTTTTCAGCTGGGCTTTCAGCGATCTCCCCAGATGATCCATATCTGCGCTGAGCCCTTTTGCTCTCGCTTTCGTCAGCAGGTCAAACCCTAATTTTTTGGCCTCATCCCCCAGCGTCGCGATAAATAAAATAATTTTACCT
>JAQTLJ010000033.1 GCA_028714935.1 Candidatus Margulisiibacteriota bacterium
GTCATTTTGGCTGCAAATATTAAAGCAAATTGCTCTGGGATTGGGGAAAGAGGCAATTACTGAATGCAACCTGTTGGTGAAAAGAATGATCGGTCAGGTGGCGGGAGGGGTTGTGCTTGATATACCCGCCGGCACAGGGCTGTTCACTTTTGATGAATACGTCAAACACCCTGGCATCACTTTTATTGCCGCCGAATATTCCCGGGGGATGCTGGAAAAGGCGCGGGAGAAAGCGGCCGAGCTAAAAGCCAAGAATATTATTTTAGTTCGGGCGGATGTTGGGCGGCTGCCTTTTAAAGATGACTGTTTTGATGCAGTGCTGTGCTTGAACGGCATCCATTCCTTTCCGGAAAAGAACAGATCGATCAGGCAAATGTCCAGGGTATTGAAAAAAAATAAAAAAATATTTGGGACGCTCATCCTGGGCGGGGAGAGGCGGCTGACCGATCTGGTTTTGAAAGCGGCTTATTTTCGGCTTAAGTGGTTTATGCCCCCGGCTTTAACGTGCGGCGAGTTAGTCGCTTTACTTGAAAGTCATGGCTTGCGGATCTGTGACAAAAAGATCCTTAAGGCCGCACTGGCATTTGAGGCGGAAAAGATCACAGCCCCAGATGCGTCTTTACAATTTCCACCAGCTTGAACGGGTCAAAAGGCTTTGACATGTATTCAATCGCGCCAAGCTCTTTGCCCTGAGCGATGTTCTCTTCGCTTGCCCTGACCGAAATGATGATCACGGGGATTTTTGCGGTCTCGCGTTCGGCTTTTAGTTTCTCCAGTACTTCGAAGCCGCTCATTTCCGGCATCATGATATCAAGCAGGATCAAATCGGGCTTGCCGGAACGGGCTTGCTTCAGCCCGGCGGGGCCATCGGGCGCTGTTATTACCTGAAACCCCTCGGTTTTTAAAATATTTTCTATCATCTCTGTGGTGGCCGGATAATCCTCTATGATCAAAATTTTCTTTGCCATTTATTCCCCCCCTTTTTTGCCGATCGGAATGGTGAAGAAAAAGGAGCTGCCCTTTCCCAAACCATCCGATTTCGCCCAGATCCTGCCGCCGTGGAGCTCGGCCAACTCCTTGGCAATCGCCAGACCCATGCCGATGCCGCCGGTCGCCCGGGTATAAGAACTGTCAACCTGGAAGAATTTTTCAAAGATTTTTTCCATGTGTTCTTTTGCCAGTCCGATGCCGTTGTCGGAAACCTCAACCTGGGCATTGGAATCGTCGAGCGAAACGCGGATCTGGAGCGCGCCGCCCTTTGGCGTGAATTTAATGGAATTGCCGATCAGGTTAGTGAGGATCCTCTTGATCTTTATCTCGTCGCCAAGAATGGTTGGCAAGTTATTGCTGATGTCAAGCTGATAAGAGAGACCACGATTCTCAAAATTGATTATATTAGCTTCCAGGACTTCCCGAACGACTTTTTCCAGCGACAGAGGCTCCATTTTTGTGGGAATCGGCTTGCCGAGCTCGAGGCGCGAAACATCAAGGATACTTTCGATCAAATCAAGGAGGTGCTCACTTTGCCGGCTGATCACCTTGATCGCCTCGATTTGCGCCGGTAAAAGGCTTCCCATCTTTCCTGATAGGAAGAGAGAGACATAGCCTTTGATCGGCGTCATCGGGGTGCGCAGCTCATGGCTGACCATGGAGAGGAATTCGGTCTTCAGGCGGTCAATCGTCTGCAGTTTGAACATGTCTTCTTTCAAGTCTTTCATCATGTGCAGGATGGCTTTGCGACTTTCTTCGAGATCGACCGTTCTATCAAAGACTTTTTTCTCAAGGTTAGTTTTAGCTTCTTCCAGTTCAGATGTTCTTTGGCTCACCCTGATCTCAAGCTCATCCTTTGTTTTGCCGAGATCCTCCATGATGTTCATCAGGGCCTTGCGGGAAGCTTCGGACTCCTCCTGCGAAGCTTTATAATTTAGCATGCTGTTCTCAAGATCTTTAAAAGTATTGCGCATGATCTGGTTGATATAACCGCTGGAAAAAGCGGAAGCAAAGTAAAGCAAAAAAAGCCCAACCAGATTGTCAATGTTATATTCCAGGTTATTGCGCAAGAAATTTTGGATGTTATAAATAGTGAGGTGCGGGATCACCTCAAAATATTCGAGCAGGGATATGGCCAGGATGCCGGCATAGGCAAGTGCGGCCAGCGAAAGGCTAACCCTCATGGTGAAAATGTAACCGGAGAAAAAGATCAAAAGAACCGGCAGAAAAAGCCAGGTATTTTCCAGCCCGCCGTTGAAGTAGAGGGCGAGGATAACCAAGGCTAGGTCAAAGAGCAGGAACAGATATGAAGTGAGGGTATAAGGTTGTTTTCTTTTTATGATATAAAATAATACAAGATTTGTTAACGAAGCAATCACCAGCGCCACGAATGAAGACATGGTCGCGATCGGCTGCACAATCCCGATGATGGTCTCGGTCGCTACCAACAAGAAGATGGAAATTATGACCACCCATTTAATTCTTATATAAAGCAATAATCGGCCGATTTCTGTTTGCATATTTTAGGCTGTGTACTTTTCCGCCCGCCCCAATTCTGTTAGCAGGCGGTTCACTTCTTTCTTTAATTCGACCATGTCGAGCTCCCTGCCGACCATGAATTTGTTCATTGTTTCCAATTCTTCAGCGTGCTGTTTCAGCTCTTGCTCTGCTTTTTTGCGCCGGCCGATGTCACGCGCAATCCCCAGAACCTGGGTTTGATTGCCGATCCTGACCGGATAGGTGGAGATCTCGATAGACAGTTGAGCGCCATCTTTGCGGATAAGCGTGAACTCATCAGGGCCGGTTGGCTGGCTCATTATGTTTGCCGCCAGCATGGCGGTTGCTTTGGGAATATCAGCTGGCGACAGCAATCCGGCCTGCAGTAAATTTTTTCCGATCAGCTCTTCCCGCTTGTAGCCGAGCAATTGCTCGGCGGCTTTGTTGCCGTCAAGGAAAGCGCCTTTCAGGTCGCTAAGATAATAAGCGTCAGGCGCGTATTCAAAGATGATCTTCAACCGCTCCTCGGCCTGTTTGCGTTCGGTAATGTCAATGTCTGATCCGCGATAGCCGATCAGGACGCTGTTGTCGCCGAGGATCGGAGTGCCATCAGTTTCCAATATAACCAGGCTGCCGTTTTTATGGAGGTTAGGATTGACGAGATGTTTAAAATCACTTTTCTGGGCAAAGAACTCAAACGCGGTTTGTTTTAGTTTGTCTCTGTTGTCCGGAGTAAAAAATTCGTAAAAATATTTTTTCCCGACAATTTCTTCAGGCTGATACCCAAGGATGTTAAAAACAGTCGGGCTGGAATAGGTGTAAAGGCCGGCAGTGTCAACTTCCCAGATCCAGATCTCTGAATTGGCCGCGACCTGTTCAAAGCGCTTTTCGCTTTTCCGCAGTTCTTTGTTCCGGAGATAAAGCTCGGCGTTGGTGTCTTCAAGTTTTTTCTCCAGCTGGGACCGCAGGGAGGTTACTTCATTTCCCAGTTCTTTTTCGATCTCATCCCTGGTATGTTGATAGGCCCGGCTGCCCAGGACAGCGAACAGGGCAATGCCCCAGAAGGAGAGAGGCACCAGCAATGAGAAGGTGGCAACCAGCACCGGTCCGGCGTAAGCCTCATGGACCCAGGGGACGCCACCGGGAAAAGGCAGGATCTTAAAATACTCGAGATATAACAGGCTGTCATAAAATATGTTTATGGCCGCGGCAACAATAAACGCCATCCAGGCATACTTGGCGAACATGATCCCGGCCATGAGGATGGGAATGGCGTAGAAAAAGGTAAAGACGCTGGTTATTCCACCGGTAATATGTATCAGGTAAGTAAAAACAGAGGTATCGAGCAGGATTTGGAAAAAAGCGACGGCGACGACCGGCCTGGTCGACAGATGTTTTGGGTTAGCACTGACGGATAAGTGGCCCAAGATAGTATAGACCAGAACGATCGCCGCCAGGATAGCCGCCTGGTTTAATTCGACAAGCGCGCCAATGGCCAGGGCAGAGGGGGCCCCAACGATTACCAATAATGCCACAATCCCGAATCGTAAAAGATTTGCCAGGCGAGCGGAATTAATTATCCTGGTTTTACCAAAGTCATCCATTTTATTTATATTTAGGCTCCTTGCCCAGTTCTTTTAACAGCGCATTGATCTCTTTTTCCAGCTCGATCATCTTTAGCTCGCGGCCCACGGCGATGTTGTGGAATTCTTCCAGCTCGGTGATCTTTTCTTGTATTTTTTCTTCGGCATGCTTGCGTTCCGTGATGTCTATCATCGAGAGAAAATATCCAAATATGTTATTTTCTTTATCTTTTCTGATCTGGGTAGTGATCAAGACCGGGATCAATGTTCCCTGCTGGTTCTTGATCAAGCATTCATTGCTCTTGATCCCGCCCTGCTGGAAAGTTCCTGCCTGTATCCGATCATGGTCCGCTTTCTTGGCAAAAAAATCACCAATGTTCCGGCCAAGTATTTCATCTTCGGGATAGCCGAGCAGCTTGATCGCCGCATAATCGGCATCCGTGATGATGGCGGTCTGGCTTACATGGAAGACAGCAACGGGCAGGAAACGCCAGAACTCGTTGATATAGCTTTCCAGCTCATAAAGCTCCTGTTCCAGCATTGTGATGCGGTCGTCTTGCATTTTATGCCTCCCACCAGAACCGGAATTCCGTATCAGGGTCGCCGCGATAAAACGCCTTGATCAGTTCAGCCTTGACCTTTCTGCCGACGGCAAATTCCAGCAGCCTCTGCAGGAAGCCCTCAAGGTAAAAGCAGCCGATTTCGGGCAGGGGAAAATCAATGAGCCGTATCAGGATGGATTTACCCGGCTCGTCATATTTTGCCTCGATCCTGCCCCGGCTGTAATGCCTTTTCCAGAGCTCTGTCCCCTTTTCCAGGGTCGATCTGATCGTGGGGGAGAAGCGGGCCAGCATCTTGATGAAAAAGGATATCTGCGGAGCCTGATAGCCAATGTCTTTTATTTTTTGATCATCAAGATCAAAGACCTCGCTGATCATCCGGAGGGAGAGCATCCGCAGGCCGATCGGGTACCAGGTAAAAGAATTGATCTTATTGTAGTCAATCGGGCAACCGACATCAACCAGCCGGCTTTCCAGCTTGGCCAGGCCTTCCTTGCCCCATTTCTTTTCAACATAGTGGGCATCAACCTGAAAGGCGACCCCCCGGGCCTGCCCCTCCAGCTTTATTAATTCCTGAGCTTCTTCTTTGGTGATCATTTTAATCCCAGCTTATCCTGTATTCGTGATGCGGCCCGCCCCGGAAAGTGCATTTTAACTCCTGACATTTAGCGCTGGGATTGATGTACTGTGCAATCCTCTGGAGATAGCCCTCTTCATACTTACAAAAAAATGGATGCAGGTCAAGGTCCTTGATGATGATCGTCAAATATTTACCCGCTTCATTGAATTCTCCGGCCTCCAGCTTGCCCGCGGCCCAGTGCCGCCGCCAGAATTCCGGTGCAGACTGACTGAGCTTCTTCAGGGAGACAAAAAAGTTGAACAGCAGCCGGACAATGAACGAATGTTTGGGGGCTTGATTGCCCATTTCTTTTATTTGGCCATCGTCCAGCCCGGCAACGGATTGGATCGCCAGCAGGGAAAGCGCCCGCAGTCCCGCCGGGAACCATTCTAGGGCCTTTGTGTTTTCGTAATCCATGGGATATCCCCAGCTGTTAAGTAATTCTCTGATCTTGTTCAGCTTCTCCAGACCGAGAGTGCGTTTAATGTATTCAGCATCGGTCTGAAAAACAGCGCCTTTGACCTTCCCCTCGGTTTTCATGATCCGATCGATTTCTGTTTTATTGATCATTGTTTGTATTTTGCCTCCCGGCCTAATTCTTTGAGCAGTGCATTGACCTCTTTTTCCAGTTCCACCATCCGGAGCTCTCGGCCAACCGTCAGATCGTGGAATTCTTCCAGCTCTTTCATCCGTTCCGCCAGGGCTTTTTCCGCTTCTTTGCGGTCGGTGATGTCCCGCCCGACTGATTGATATTCTACCAATGCGCCCTTCTTATCGAAGATTGCCCGATCCGTCCATTGCTGCCACCGCAGCCTGCCGTCAGGAATAATAACACGGTGTTCATAGGTGACAGAAGTCCTTTCTGGGCTCAAAGAATCAAATTTGCTTTTTACTGATTCCCGGTCTTCTTCGGGGACAAGCGGCATAAAACTGCGGCCGACCAGCTCCTCCGGCCGCTTGCCAAAATAGCGGCAATACGCTTCATTGACGAAAGTCAGTGTCCCATTGGGCAAGAAACGGCAGATCAGTTCGGTCAGGTCCTCGACTATCCGGCGGTAGCGCTCTTCGCTTTCCCGCAGCGCCTCTTCTGTCTGTTTGCGTTCTGTGATGTCGTGAGCGACACCGACGAAACCGGTTGGAGTTCCATTTTCATCCTTTAACAGTGTGGTGGTCATACGGGTGGGGAAGGCGGAGCCATCTTTTCTAATATGCCCGATTTCACCCTTGTTGGAACCGGTTTTAAGCACCTGGTCATTAAAGGGGACAACGTCTTTCTTCAGCTGTTCCTCAGAATGAAAAACACTCAAATGCTTGCCGACCAATGACTCCGGCTGCCAGCCGTGCATTTTTGCCCAGGCAGGATTGACATACTGGACGATGCCGTTTAAATCAGCGATGGCGATCCCATCAATGGACTGGTCGACAGCTGTGCCCGATCGCCTTAATTTTTCCACCGTGGTTTGCAATTCTTTGGTCCTGGCCGCGACCTTTTCTTCCAGCCCGGCTTTGGCTTGTTCCAGCTCCCTGGTCCTATCCAAGACTTTTTCTTCCAGAGCATTATTCGCTTTATTTATTTCAGACGCAAAGTAGCCACTGACGACGGCGCCTGAATAATACAGGCAAGCCATGCCCAGGAGGTAATCAAGGCAGTAATTGCGATCCTGCCAGATAGCCAGCCTTAGGCCGTAACTGCCGAAATGCGGGACAAGGTTAAAATATTCAAGCCAGGTCATAGCGGCAAATAAAATGGTTGCAAAAGTGGCAAAGAAAATGGTCGTCCCCAGCGAATAATACAACCCGGAAATAGTAATAACCAGAACAGGCAAGAATCCCCAGCGATTTTCCACCCCGCCGTGGAAATACATGACCGCAGTAATGATCAACAGGTCGAGAGTGATCAGCAATTGCCCGAGGAAAGGCGGACTTTTTTCCGACCTGACGCTAAGATGAGCAAAAACGGTTATTATATATTCAAACGCGATGCCCGCATAGGAGGCAATGATGGCGTTAAGGGCGACCAGCTTCAGCAGGTGGATAACCACAGTAAAGGCAAGGATCCCCGTAAGAATGAAATATCTGGCAATGACTAATTTATTAAGTTTTTCGTTTAACATATTATTTGTGCTCAGGCTCTCTGCCCAATTCCTTTAAAAGAGCGCCGTTTTCCTTTTCCAGTTCGATCATTTTCAATTCGCGGCCGACCGCCAGATCATGGAATTCCTGCAGTTCGGCGGCAGTTTCCTGCAATTTCTTTTCTGAAGATTTGCGCTCGGTTATATTGCGCACCACGGATACGATTTTGTCTTCGCCCAGGGCGATCATGCGGGATTCGTAGTAATTAATTTCTCCCCCGATGGGGAGAGCGTATTCAAGCACCTGGACTTCTTTTGTCCGCAAAGTTTTCTCAAAAAGAGAGGCAAAGGATTCGGCCAATTCAGGCGGCAGGATAGCCCGCATATTCTTGCCGATAAATTCGGACGGGGAGACATAAAGATCTTTCAGGTCGTTGGCAAAGTAATCCAGGAAAACGCCGTCTTTAGTCTGCAGGAACATGAGGTCCGGAAGAGTGTTTAACAGGGCGCGGCTTTTAGCTTCGCTTTCCCGCAATGAGTTTTCCGTTTTTTCTAGCTCTGCGACCTTGATCTTGAGGTCGGCCGTCCGCTCGGCAATGTTTTTCTCAAGACCGGCCTTGGCTTCTTCCAGTTCGCGGATCTTCTCGTCCAGCCGTTTGTTTAACGAGGTTAATTCCTGATCGCGCGCAATAAGCAGCTGGGAGTTGACGTCGATTTCCTGATGAAGCTTGGCCAAGGCCGTTTTGCGCTTACGCAGTATTTCCGCGAAAAAAAAGGAAATGAGGGTCACGGCCAGGAAAGAGATCGCGATGGCAAACGGGATAATCCTGAGGTAGTAGGAGTGGAAATAAGCAGAGGCGGGGATGAATTCCGGGAAAATAATGACATGCGGGATAGCTTGATATATTTCCAGTGCCAGCTCAGTAAAATATAAAGAAATAGAAACGGCAATAACGCCCAAAATGCCCCAGCGCGGCAATGTTAAACCGGCCAGGACGCCGATGATGCCAAAGATCATAAAGAGGGGGCTTTCGATCCCCCCGCTGAAATAAACCGCAAACGTCAGCAATACGGCGTCAACTAATAAAAGTATGAAATAAATGACTTCGTAGGAAAACCAGCCTTTTTTTATCAGCCAGAAAGCCCCGCTGCTGGCACACAAAAAAAGAAAGAGGATGACCGCCAGCGGGAGCAGGGGATAGTTGATGCCCAGAAAAAAACCGGCCGCCCCAAAAAGGAACAAGATGGGGATTAAAAGCTTGCGTACGACAAGATCAAGAGGATTCGCCAGTTCCAGAAACTCTATGTTTCTCTCTAAATATTTACCGCCCTGCAAAATATTACCTCGGTCAGTCAAGTTATGGTAATTATACACTGGCCGGTGATAGAATTGAAGCAAGCATGATTGATTTGCAGCGGGAATTGGAGGGCTTTAATAAACTGGCGATCATCGGCGTTGGCAGCGAGATCCGGAATGATGATGGCGTGGGGATCTACGTAGTGAACCAACTTAAGGAGAAGATCAAAGCCCCTAATGTCGAGTGCCTGATCGGCGGCACGGTGCCGGAAAACCTGACTGGCGCATTAAAGAAGATCAAGCCCTCTCATGTTCTCTTGATCGATGCCGCCGGGACCGGCCAGCAGCCTGGCGCCATTACGTTAATTGACCCGGCCAGGATCAAAAGCGGCGGGTTTTCCACCCACACTTTGTCCTTAAAAGAGCTGGCGGCTTACCTGGAGCAGGAAATAAAGACGACAGTTTTAGTCCTGGGGATCGAGCCGAAAAACATCAATTTTGGGGAGGAGCTTTCGCCTGAGGCGCGGCGGGGGGCGGAGGTGGCGATTTCTCTGGTGCTGGCGGCGCTCCCTTAACGACTATCACCAGCCTCTCTGGATCGAGCTGCGCCAGTTCAAATTCGTTGGTCAGCTCCAGCGCCTTTTTTACGCAGGAATCAACGCACTGGCCGCAATAAATGCATTTACCCAAGTTGATGTCAGCCTCGTACTGTTTTTCCCCGAGCTTCTTGATGGTGATGGCATTAGAGGGACAGTCTTTCTCGCACAGCTTGCAGCCGATGCATTTGTCCGGCTCAAATTTTATCCGGCCGCGAAAGCCCTTGGGCATCCCTGACCGGTCGAACGGATAATTGACCGTGGCCGGCTTTTTGAAAAGCGACTCGAGCACTGCCTGGATCATTTTTCCCGGCCAGTTCATCTTGGTAATATTCCTTTCAGGATCAAGTCGATAACCAGCTGGACCAAAGCCAGCGGCACGACATACATCCAGCAGAAGTTGATCATCTGGTCAATGCGCAGCCGCGCGAAGACCGTCCGGGCCAGCGAAAAGAGCGCGACCATGAAAAATGTTTTGATCAGGAAAAGCAGGAAGGCGATGGCCGGCCCCTGCTGCAGATCGAACGGGAGGAAAACGATCGCCAGCAGGGCGGCGCCGACGATCATCTCGATATCGATGGTCAGCCGGAACAGGGCCAGCAGCCGGCCGCTGTATTCGGTAAAACCGCCCGCGACGATCTCAGTCTCTGCCTCCGGGATGTCGAAGGGCGCTTTTTCCAGTTTCCCGTGCAGGGCGACGAGCGCCACGCCGAAGCCGATCAGGTTGACCAGCCAGTACCACGGATGTCCTGCGTA
>JAQTLJ010000034.1 GCA_028714935.1 Candidatus Margulisiibacteriota bacterium
GATCAGCGCGGTGACGCAGGTGCCGATATTGGCCCCGAACATCAGGGCAACGGCGGTGTTCAGGTCAATGATCCCTTCCATCCCCATGGCAATGACCAGGCCGGAAGTGGCCGAACTGCTCTGGATGATCCCGGTAAAGACCATCCCGATCAAGATCCCCAGGATCGGCGTCCGGCCGAATTTGGCGAATATTTCGATAATGAAGGGGGCGGATTTGAGGGATTCGACCCCATCCTTCATGATATTCATCCCGAGGAAAAGGATGCCCAGGCCGAGTATTGCCTCGCCATAATTGCTGACCCGCTTGTTGTTCCCGCCGAGGAACATCATCAGGAATCCGAGGCCGATGATCAGCAAAGAATACTGTCCGATGGGAAAGGCAACGATCTGGGCAGTGATAGTGGTCCCGATGTCCGCCCCAAGGATGATCCCGGCCGATTGTTCCAGGCTAAGCAGGCCGGCGTTGATCAGGCCGACCACGGTCACGGTGGTGACGCTGCTGCTCTGGATAACGGAAGTGATCGCTCCGCCGGTCACGAGGCCGCGGAGCGGGCTCCGGGTCGCCGCCTCCAGGGCATTTTTCATCTGCTCCCCCGCCGCCTTCTGCATCCCCTCCGAGAGCAGAATCATCCCATATAAAAAGAGGGCTAATCCTCCGATCAGCCCAAAAGCGAATTGCCCAATGTCCATACTGCTTAATTATACCTCGCAGCGGGGGGAGAAGCCAAGCCTCGTTTTTCCTATGCTTTTAACTCTTGGATGATCAGCTCATTGCCGGAAACGACCTGGATGTTGGTCGAGCCGCACTTTTCGCAATCGAGCCGCATTGTCTTCGGGCTAAACTCTGTTTTGCAGTCAGCGCAAGCGGTCTTGACCGGGACAACTTCGATCTCCAGCTTGATCCCGCCGGAAATATCCGCGAACAGTTCCAACAGTTCTTCCAGGTGGGTAAAGCGCGCCTGCCCGAGCTGGACCTTTGCGTATGAAATCTTAGTTCTTAGTTCCTTAGTTCTTGCTTCTTCTTGTATTTTCCGCAAAATATCCTGGGCCAGATGAAGCTCATGCATGGGGACTTACCACTGCTCTTTGAGGATCATCTCGCGGCGGCAGTTAGGGCAAAGGAGCTTGAGGTGTCCGGCGCGCGGATGAGGGCTGCTCTCCCCGCGCTGCTTTTCCAGAAGTTTAAGTTCATCATGCCGCGCCAACAGCAGCGTGGGATTAGCGTAAAGAAGAGGGCCGACCTTTTTGGCCAGGAACTTCAAATGATCAAGGCAGCCGACAATTCCACCACAGTGCTCGCAGATAACCAGCTCTTTAATGCTCTGGGACTTGCCTTCCCGGCGGTTAAACTCGGCCAGCTCATACTCTTTCGTCAGCTTGATCCCTTTTTCGGTGATACAGGCCCGCTCACACTGCTGACAGAAAATACAGATTTCCCAGTGATGCGTTAATACCCTTTGCTTCTTTTCCCTGTCATCAACATAATCGATCGCCCGGGCGGGGCAAACTTCATAACAGGCGAGACAGCCGACACAGTCTGTTTCCGAAAACTGCGGACAGCCGCGGAAACCGTCGGGCGGTATAACCTTTTCCCGGGGATATTTCCCGGTATAAGCCCGCGAAAAGAGCGATTTAAGCGCTTCGCCCAGTTCTCTAATTTTTGGCAGCCTCATCTATTGCCCTCCCAATATCATCCGGCTGTAGCCGAGCCCGTTCATCAAGGCAACAACCGCCGGATTGATCACAATGCCGACTGCATAAGGTAAAAGTAGCCCTACCAGTAAACAAAGCAGAGCTAAAACAATCATTGCAGCACACATTGGCCAGGGCGCATCCCTCAGATCCTCGAATCCCTGTTTGACCTTTTCAAAGAAAGCGTACTTTTGGACCTTAAGGAAAGAAGACAGGGTCAAGATGCTGCCAATAATGGCCGCCAGGGCAAACCACAATTTTCCGGCCTGAATGCAGGCTAAGATTATGAACAGCTTGCTCCAGAATCCATTGAAGGGCGGGACTCCCGCGATCGACATTGAAGCAATTAATGAAGTGGCGGCAGTAACAGGCATCTTCCGGGAAAGACCGCCCATCTGCTTCAAGTCGCGCGTGCCGGCCTGATGCTCAATTGCCCCGGCATTCAGAAACAGCAGGGATTTAAAAATGGCATGGTTCAAAAGGTGGAATAAGCCGCCCATGATCCCCAGCGGAGTTGCCAGGCCCACGCCGAGAACAACATAGCCGATCTGGGAAATGCTGTGATAGGCCAGCAAGCGCTTAAAGTCCCATTGCCACAGGGCCAGCAGAACCCCGGCCAGGATAGAAACGATCCCCAGCACCATCAAGATCAAAGAAATTTGCGGACTGATGCCGAGCACGTTATATATGATCCTGACGATAGCGTATATCCCCAACGCCTTGATCAGCACGCCGGACAGGGTGGCCGAGATCGGAGCCGGAGCGGCAGTGTGGGCATCCGGCAGCCAGGAATGGAACGGGACCAGCGCCGCTTTCATTCCAAATCCGGCCAGGAAAAGCGCCGTAATGAATCCCTTGGCAAAGTTCGCGTTCGCCGGCAGGTGCCTTGATATCTCCGCCAGATTGGAGGTGCCGGTCAGAGCATAAACCAAGCCGATCCCGAAAAGGATCATTAAAGAAGCGACCGACCCGATGATCAAGTACCGAATGGAGGCTTCCAGTTCCTCCGCCTGGGTGCCGAAAGCGACCAGGGCATAAGTTGAGATCGCCGCCATTTCCAGGAAAACGAACAGGCTAAAAAGGTCTCCGGTCAGGATCACTCCGGCCATGCCGGCCAGCATTAAAAAGTAAAGGGTATAATATTTTTCCCTGCCGGTATATTTCTGCATATAGGAGAATGAATAGATGGTGACAAAAAAGGCGACGACAGTTACCGCCAGGAGCAACAGCTGGCTCAAGCCATCCAACACCAGGTTAACGCCAAACTTATATTGGAGCATTAAATTGGAAGGGCGGGACCAATATAAGGCGATTGTTGCGCCTAAAAGATACAGAGTCGCCAGAAAACTAATTATCTCCGGCAGTTTCCGGGAGAGCCTGGCAGCCGGTATCATGATAAAAGCAGCCGCCAGCGGCACTATTATAAATAATGGTAAAAGGATGTTCATCCTTTAAGTCTCCTCATTTGCGAAATATCGAGTGTCCCATAGCGGCCGTAGAGGCGCCTGACAAGCGCCACAATAACGATCGTCGTTGCCAGGCCTGTCAAAGCGGCAACCTGCGCCAAATAGTCCTCGCCGCCCCGCCACGGTGCCGAAGCGACAAAGAAAAGCGTGATCGCGTACTCCATGATAATTATCCCGATCGCGATCTTGATCAGATCGCGCTTCACCGCGACACAGTACAAACCAATGGATAAAAGCAGCGCGGCAACAAAAAAGGTCATCATCCCCCCGCCTCCTTGTCTTTGCCCTTTGGCCGGAGGACAGCAGCTGCGCCAACGACCGCCCCAAAAACCACCCCGGCAACCCCCAGCAGGTTAAACAGGTTTAAGGCCAAGAACCTTTGTACATTGGCCCCGGCGCCCGGCAAATTCCGGAAAAGATCGAACGAAAACCAGGTAAAAACAACTACTAAGATGACCGCCGCCAGATAATTTAACAGCGCCCAACCTTTTTGTATTTCTTTTTCTCCGGTCGCCTGTGTAAATTTTAGCAGGCTAAGCAATAAAGCCACTTCGATCGCCAGCTGGATGAGGGCAAGATCAAAAGAGCCCAGGAGCAGGAATGTTACGCACAGCAATAATCCCATGATGCCGAATGCGACCACAGAATTGAAGATCTTGCGGCTTTCAACCGCGGCCAGCGCCGCTAAAACCGCTATAACCAATAAAATGTTCACTACCATCAATTATTACCTCGCCAGGAATAAAAGCAACACGACCAATCCCATTAACAACCAGACCAGATAGGTCTGCAGCAAACCGTTATGCAGCCAGCTCAGCCAGCCGGCAACAGCAAAAGCCGCTTGCCGGCCAAGCTCATAAACATCAAAATACTTTTTTTCTGCGGTTTTGTAAATTAAGTTCAGCGGCCCCCAGCTCTTTATTGAATCGTAAAACTCATTGCCAGTGACCTTGATCTCTTCTTCTTTTAACAGTTCGCCTCCGGTAAACGCCGGCTTGACCGTTACCTTTTTAACCCGGCCAAGAGCATAAATGAGCAGGCCCAGCAGCAGGCCGGACAGAAGAAGCAGGGTTGCCATGCCCGGCTCCCAGACGCCGGTGAACCGATAAAATTGGATATTCGGAAAAACAAGATATTTTAACGGGATCTGCGCCGCCAATAGCCCAAAGACAACGCAGAGAGCCGCCAGCACGGCCAATGGCAGCCACATCATCCAGGAAACTTCCCTGGTTTTTCCGGTCGTTTCGGACCATTGCCCGAGAAAAACAGCGTGTGTTAATTTAACAAAGCTTGCCAGCGTAAAAGCCGAGCCGAACATGGCCGCCACCAGCCAGATGATCCAATAAGGGCTGATCTTCCCCAGCTGGACGATCGCTTGGTAGATCATCCATTTAGAGATAAACCCGTTAAAGGGAGGGACTCCGGAGATCGATAGGGCGGCGATCAAAAAAGCAGTAAAAGTGATCGGCATGAATTTTGCCAGACCGCCTAACTTCTCAAGATCGGTCGTCCCGGCTTTCTGCTCTACCGCGCCACCGCATAAGAACAGGCACGATTTATAGATCGCGTGATTGAACATATGAAAAATGCCGCCCGCTACTCCCAGCGGCGTTCCGGTGCCGATACCCAGAACCATATAACCAACTTGCGAGACCGCATGGAAGGAAAGCAGTTTTTTCAGATCGTGCTGGACCAGCGCTCCCATAACCGCCGCAATAATGGTAATTGAACCGCAGGCCAGCAAAAATAGAGAAACAGGCGAATTCGGCACAATCTGGAAAACATCAAAGCAAATCCTGGAGAAAAGATAGATTCCCAAGAGCTTATCAAGCGAGGCCGGCAGCAGGGCCATGACCGAAGCTGGAGCAAACTCGGCGGAATCGGGGATCCAGCTGTGGAAAGGCATCACCCCGGCTTTGGCAAAGGCGCCGGCCGCCAACGCCAAAAAAGCCACGATCGAATAAACATTGTTCAAGGGGAGCGGGCTCGGGCCGATCTGCAGACTTCTGGTCATGACCCAGACTATCCCTATCCCCATGATCATCATGGCGTCTGCTCCGCCAACCAGGATAAGCGTCTTCTTGGCGGCGCCAGCGCCAGCTGAGCTGCCGATGCCGATCAACATGTATAACGGGATGCCCATCATTCCCCAGAAAAAGAGCAAATTAAGAAAATCGGCGGCGAAAAGGGCGCCGGCCGCTGATCCCAAAGTGATCAAAATATAAGCGTAGTATTCGCCCAGCCGTTCCTTGCCTTCCATATACTTAAATGAATACAGCGTTATCAATAAAGTGAAAAATGCAGCAGCTAGAAATATGCCGGCGCTGAACGGATATGCTCTCAGCGATAAGAACTGGGAAACAAGCTGCCCGGCCAAAAATATCTTTATGGCCAAGGTAAATATCCCTAATGAAACCAGCAATGCTAGCCATTTTGCCGCCCGTTTAAAAACAAAACAGAGCAGCGCCATAATGAGCGGCGCAAAAACTGCGATCGTTAAGTCGTTCATCTTTTCTTTAATCCCTCAGTCTTCTGTTGGCTCAGTTTAACCAGCTCTTCGCCGGTCAATAAGACCTTCTCTGTTCCCGGCTCAACGACCGCCATCCGTTCAGTACAGCAGTAACACGGATCGACCGCCGCAGTGATCAAAGCGGCGTCAGCGATCGATTCCCCGATCACAGTTTTTTTGAACGACGGGACGTTCATGAACGACGGCGCGCGGATCTTATGCCGCTCCGGGAAATTGGTCCCGTTGGCGCGGATGTAATGGAAAACTTCGCCGCGCGGGGCTTCATGTTGGCCGATCCCCTCCCCCACACCCACCTCCCTAATATCAGCATCGATCGGCCCTTTAGGCATCTGTTTCAGACACTGGCGGATGATCTTGACCGATTCCAGGGTTTCCAGCAAGCGGACCGCCGCTTTATCAAAGATGTCGCCGCTTTCCGTCACAATTATATTCCAGTCAATCCTGTCATAGGCGGCGTACGGGTGGTCTTTGCGGACATCGATCGCCACCCCGGAGGCTCTGGCCACCGGGCCGACCACGCTCAGGTCAATCGCATCCTGTTTTTTTAAGATGCCGATCCCTTTAAGCCTGGCCTGGATCACCGGATCATCCATGACCGCCTTCGTCAGCATGGAACAGAATTTTTCAACTTCATCGATCGCTTTCAGCAAGGCCGGGATATCGCTGTCTTTAATGTCGCGCCTGACACCGCCAACTTTAAACATGCCGTAATGATTGCGGTTGCCGGAGATCGCCTCAAAAATATCGAGGACCGGCTCGCGGTATTTCCACGCCCACATAAAGACCGTGTTGTAACCGATAAAATGACCCGCCAACCCCACCCAAAGCAAATGGCTGTGGATCCTCTCAAGATCACCAATGATCGTTCTGATATATTCGGCTCTTTCCGGGATCTGTATGCCAGCTACGTCCTCGGCCGCCCGCACAAAGGCAAAGGGGTGCGAGGTCGAGCAGATGCCGCAAATTCTTTCCACCAAAAAAGGATCCTGGTCATAAGTTTTGCTCTCCGCCAGTTTCTCGATCCCCCGGTGGTTGTAGCCGATCCGGACCTCGGCATCAACGATCTTTTCCCCTTCAACGTAAAACTTGAAGAATTCCGGCTCCTCAAGGAGCGGATGATACGGGCCGATCGGTATTAACGTCTCTTTTCTCATCAGTTTTCTCGTTCCTCGTTCTCTTTTTCCGACTCAAAGGTCCCTTTACGTAAAGGATAGACCCCCTCCGGCCAGTCGTCCGGCAGGAGCAGTGTTTGCAGGTTCGGGTGGCCGATAAATTTTACGCCGAACATCTCGTGGATCTCGCGTTCGATCCACTCCGCCGCCGGCATAAAATCGGAAAAAGTCGGCATTTCGAGCTCCGGTTTTCTTACCAGCACCCTGACCGTTAACATCAGATCATTGGCATCAAAAGCCATGTGGTAAAGGATTTCGATCCCCGGCCGGGTATCGACCCCGGTCGCGATCGAGAACCTTGCACCCAGGTCCCGGAACAGATAGCAGACCAACTCCCGCGCCTCTTCCTTTTCCACTGCTATATAAACGCGTTTGGCTGACTTCTCCATGATCCCGATCTTATCGACAAATCTGTTCCTGATCTGTTCTAATATGTTCATTTTATCTTTCCCAGCAATTTTACCACGGCATCGATCATCGCTTCCGGCTTGGGCGGGCAGCCCGGCAGGTAGATGTCGACCGGGATGATCTCGTCGATCGGCTTGACATAATTATAGCTGTCACGGAACATGTGTGCTGAGCAGGCGCAGGAGCCGATCGCGATCACGACTTTCGGGTTCGGCACCTGATCGTACAAATTTTTCAGCCTGGGCGCCGTCTGCCGGTTGGCCACGCCGGTGACCAGCAGAACATCCGCATGCCGCGGCGAGCCAACCAGGACAATGCCAAAGCGTTCGACGTCAAATTTGGGCGTCAAAAGATCAAGGATCTCGATGTCGCAATTGTTGCAGGCCGACGCCCCCGCGTGATAGACCCAGAGCGACTTTTTTAGTCCCCAAGTAAATATTTTTTTCAGCATATTACCATCCAACCATTGCCAGGATAAACCCGATAGCTGCCAGTGCGGTCACCGGCCCCCAGAAAAAGCGGACCGCCTGGTCGGTTCGCAGCCGCGGGTTAGTGTTTTTGATCAATATGATCAGGGTCAAAATAATAACATATTTGATAATGAACCATGCTATCCCGCCCCAGAACGAAAGGTCGATCCCCCCCATGAAAAGGGTGATCAATAACACCGGCAATATAAAATACATCATTGCCCGCGATAATTTATAGACCGCCAATGCCGGACCGGAGTATTCAAGCAGCGCCCCGGCCGCGATCTCTTGTTCAGCTTCCGGGATATCAAACGGCACCACCCCCAGTTTAGCCTGGACAACGATTAAAGCGACCAGAAAAGCGATCAAGCCCGAACAACTCTGGATCATCATCCCGTTAGCCAGCTGATAGCCGAGAATATTGCCAAACATGATCGATCCGGTCCTCAGGACAACTGTAAAAACCGCCAGGATGAACGGCAGCTCATATGCCAGGATCAATTTCATCTCCCGGCTGGCCCCGATGGCGGACAGCGGGTTACGCGAAGCTGAGCCGCCAAAAATGATCGCCAGTGACGGCAAGGTTAGAAGATAAAGAACAACTATCAGGTCCCCGATAAAAGTCACTCCGTGTGAAAAATTTACCATCCAGATGATCGTTGAAACCAGAGTCGCTCCCGCCAAGCCGATCAGTGGCGCCCCCAAAAAGACGGCCTTTGCTGCCCCTTCCGGGACGATCGTCTCTTTCCCGAGGAGCTTTGCCAGGTCAGCAAACGGCTGGAACCAGGGCGGCCCTTGCCGGTACTGCACCCGCGCCGTTACCTTCCTGTCCACCCAAGTCGCCAGCAAACCGACCACTGCCGTGAACAGAAATCCCGGCATTATTATAAACGCAAACATTAATCTTAATAAATCAAACATTTCCCTAATCCCTATCCCCTAAAAAAACCTGCTTTTCAGATCCTCCAGCATCAGCAAATTCTTTTTCGATCTTTCATCCGCCGGATCGATCTCAACCGCTTTTTTAAAGGCGTTGATCGCCTTATCAACATCGCCCTTATTATAATAGGCTTTCCCCAGGTTATAATAAGCGGCAGCGCTGGCCGGCACTTCTTTTAAAAATTTCTCGAACTCATCGATCGCTTCGCCGAACTTGCCCAGCCGCGAATAGGCAACGCCCATATGATAACGGGAAATGACGACGTGCGGCTCCTTATCCAGCACCTGTTTAAAGTACTCGATCGCCTCTTTCAGCTTGCCGCTGTAATAGTAAGACAGGCCAAGCCAGTAACGGGCAATATGGAAATTCGGATTGATCTTGACCGACTGGTCAAAAGCCTTGATCGAATCCTCAAGCCGGCCGCGTCGATATAATGAAACCCCTAATTCATAATAGGCATCCGCATATTTGGGATGATGCTTGACCGCCTGTTCAAATTCATTGATCGACTCATCCAGCATCGTTAAGCGGTAATAAATGCTACCTAGACTTTTATGCGCAACGGCATTTTCCGGATCGATCTTCAACGCCTCCTTGTATTCATTGACCGCATCGCGCAGCTTGCCTTCGCGCAGCAGCGAGCAAGCTTTATCCATATGTTCTTCAACTCTTCCCATAAACTATCGCCTCCTCCCGATAAAATTTGACAGTATCCTGACAGAAACCAGGTTCTTTTTTTCGTCCGCGATCTGTTCGTCCACTTCGGCAAAGGAAAGCGCACCCGAAGTACAGGTCGCAACGCAGCGCGGGATTTCCCCTTCGGCCAGCCGGTCAAGGCAGAGGTCGCACTTGGGCGTAACATGTTTGGCCAGGTCGCTCTGGATCACGCCGAACGGACAGGCTACTGTGCAGGAACGGCAGCCGACGCATTTATAGTTGCT
>JAQTLJ010000035.1 GCA_028714935.1 Candidatus Margulisiibacteriota bacterium
GGACGGTCTTGACCCCCTTCTTGAGAGCATAGAGGCCGGATTTGACCTTGGGGATCATCCCGCCGGAGATCGAGCCAGCCTTGATCATTTTCCCGGCCCGGTAAGTGTTGATCTGGGAAATAAGCTAGCCGTGGCCGTCCAGGACGCCCAGGACATCGGTCATCATGATCAGCTTTTCGGCCTTGAGATAGGCGGCGATCGCCGCCGCCGCCTTATCCGCATTAATATTGTAAACGCCCCCCCGCTTCCCCACCCCGATCGAGGTCAGGACCGGGATGTAACCGAGCTTCATCCACTTGCGCAGATAGCGGAAACGGATGCCGCCAACCTGGCCGGTAAAACCGAGGTCAACCTTATTGCCGTTCTCGTCCTTCTTCCAGTACTTGAACGCCTTGATGACGCGCCCCTTCTTGCCATAAAACCCCTTGGCTTTTCCCCCAGCCTTCTTGATCATAGAAACGATCTGCTGGTTGATCTTTTCACCCAGTACCTTCTGGACGACCTTCATCGTCTCTTTATCGGTCACCCGGTAGCCACCCACGAACTTCGGCTCGATCCCCTTCTTGCGCAAATACTTGTTGATCTCCGGGCCGCCGCCGTGGACCAGGATCGGCTCCATACCGACCATCTTGAGCAGGACAATATCCTGGATGACGCTGTGCTTCAGCTCCTCGTTCTGCATCGCCGCCCCGCCGTACTTGACGACAATGAACTTGTTATTGAACTTGATCAGGTACGGCAGCGCCTCAATGACCGCCTTCGCCCTTTTTATTAAATGTCTAAACATACCTTTCTCTGATCTCCTGATAACCCGATATCCTGATCCCCTCTAAGTGTGGTACTTAGCGTTGATTCTAATATACCCTTCGGTCAGGTCGCAACCCCAGGCTACGGCAGTTGACTTGCCAACTCCCAGGTCGCAGGTCACGACCGTCTCTTTTTTGCCGAATTTCATGTCCGCCTTCATCCTCCCCTGGTTGATCTTGGCGCTGGTCGAGCCGACCGCCGCAAAGATCCGGCCGGGATTGTAATCATGGCCGTAAACCGCGCATTTTAACAGATCGGAGCAGGCGATCGCCCGCGCGGCGATCCGCGCTTCCTTTTCATTGCGCGCCCCGGTCACTTTAACTTCGATCAGCTGCGTCGCCCCTTCCCCGTCCCGCGCGATCTCTTTGGCCAAATATATGCAGACTTTCTCCAGCGTCTCATAAAATTTCTTTTGGGATTTTGAATTTTGAAGTTTGATGTTCGATTGCCCATTAGCCAAAGCGAAGACGCAATCGTTGGTCGACTGGCACTGGTCAACGCTGATCATGTTAAAAGAGTTCTCCACTGCTTGCTTCAGCATCTTTTGCAGCAGCGGTCTGGGGACTGCCGCATCGGTCGTGATAAAGGCAAGCATTGTCGCTTGCCCCGAGCCTGTCGAGGGGGCCATGTTCGGGTGGATCATCCCCGATCCCTTAGCGATCCCGGCCACCGTGTAACCGCCAACCTTGATCGCGATCTCTTTTGGCCGCGTGTCGGTCGTCAATATCGCCCGGGCAACATCCCGGCCGCCGGCCCGCGATAGCTTGAGCGCCAGCGTCCGTATGGCAGGAATAATGTTTTTCATCGGCAGGTATTTGTGGATCGATCCGGTGGAAGTAACCAGTACATGTTTCTGGTTGATCCCGAGGACTTTGGCTGTCTCTTTGACCATCGCCCAGGCATCGTCCATCCCCTGCTTCCCGGTGCCGCAGTTGGCATTGCCGGCATTGCTGATGATCGCCCGGCACAAACCTGACTTGATCTGTTTTTGGGAAACCATGACCGGCGCCGCCTTGAACTGGTTGGAGGTAAAAACTCCGGCGGCGCTCGCCGGGGCTTCGGAATAGATCAGCGTCAGATCGGGTTTTCCCGACTGCTTGATCCCGGCGGCCAGCGCCGCCGCCTGATACCCTTTCGGCACAGTAATGCTCATGGATATAGCGCGATCTGCTTGAGGCCAGCAGTTTCTTCGAATCCGCAGATCAGGTTCATATTCTGGACTGCTTGACCGGCAGCGCCTTTCACCAGATTGTCGATCACCGACATGACAATGACGGTCCCTTTTTCCCGGTTGATCTCAACGCCGATGTCGCAATAATTAGTCCCGCGCACATTTTTCGTGCACGGCGTCGGATAAATACGCACGAACGGCGCGTCCTTGTAGAATTCCTTATAAATCTGAATAATACCTTCATTCGTCATTCGTAATTTGTCATTCGTAATTTTTGCGTAGATCGTAGCGAGAATCCCCCGGTCCTGCGGTATCAAATGGGGGACAAATGTCACGCCGACTTTCTCGCCCGCCACTTTGCTCAAGATATGGTCAACCTCACCCATGTGGCGGTGACTGGTAACGGCATAGGCCATGACGCCGTCATTGCGTTCGCAATACAATGTTGTCTGCTTGACGCCGCGGCCCGCGCCGGAAACGCCGGACTTCGCGTCTATCATAATAGTGGACCGGTCGATCAAGTTCTTCGCCACTAGAGGAGCTGTGCCAAGGATCGACGCGGTCGGATAACAGCCGGGATTGCCGATCAGCCGCGCTTTTTTGATCTTGTCCTTGAACAATTCCGGCAGGCCAAAGACCGCTTCCGCCAGGACAGCTTTGTCGGGATGGTCCAGGTTATACCATTTCTTGAACACCGCTTCGTCGTCAAAGCGGTAATCGGCGCCCAGGTCAACGACTTTCTTGCCGGCTTTGATCATCTTCGGCACATAGTTAAGCGCGATACCGTGGGGCAGCGCCAGAAAAACCAGGTCGACCGACCCGAGATTTTTATCCAGGTCGTCCAGCGTCTGACAGACAAGATCAATCTCACCTTTCAAGTGCGGATAAAGCTCTGTTATCTTTTTCCCCTTATGCGCCTCTTCCGACATCAGCCAGACGATCTTCGCCTCCGGATGACGCAGCAGGATCCCGATCAGCGTTTCACCCGCATAACCACCCGCTCCGACTATTCCTATTTTAATCAATGGTATCGCCTCACTTCAAATTTAAATAATTCGACCGGTTCATTCTCGTCGATCCAGGCCTTCTGCCGGCAGATCGCGATCTGCTCCTGCGGCGTGTTCACGCCCGGCAGGTCCGGCAAGAGCAGCCCTCTCCGGGGACCCGACTTAACGATCACGCCATATTTTTTCGCGTCCAGCTCTCGCTCCGATCCAACCGCCACCGGATCGGTCAGGACATCGACCGAGATCTCTAGGTCCGCCAGTTCCTCCGCTTTGACCGGAGGGAATCGCGGGTCCCGCGTCGCCGCCTCGATCGCGTTGCGGATAACTTCTTTAGCGACACTTTCGGTTGTCGGGGCGAACGTCCCGATACAGCCCCTAAGATGCCCTTTCCTGTGCAGGGAAACAAACACCCCCGCCTTTTCTTTCATCTCCGCCGTCGGCTCTTTTGGCGGAGCGATGACTTTCCCTTCTTTCACATAAGTTTCGACCGTCTGGCGCGCCAGGCTTACTAACGGATGTTCACTCATTGCGGCTCGAAAGAAGCAACCATGTAACCGACGCCAAATGGCCCTTCATAGGAAAGAACCTCGTGTTTAACGCTCATCCCGTCCAGCGCGCCCAGCAGAATGGCGATCGACCACAATGCGTCCTGTCCTGCTTCATCAGCTAAAGCTGGATCAAACTGCAAGATCCCTTTGACATTATAATTCTTGACCAGTTCGACCAGTTTTTCGTCAAATACTTTGCCCCGAGGGCTGTAACCGCCCGGCGCGTCCTGCGTTAGCCGGTGCGACATGTCGGATGAGGCGATGATCGCTACGTTCCTGTTCAGGCGCGCGATCGTTTTAGCCATTGATCGGCCGAACTCAAAAAGTTTGGCCAGCGGCTTAAAAGCGATCGCGACCGGCAAAACCTGTTTCTTGAATCCCGCGGCCGCCGGGAAGTAAAGCGGGACCAGCGCTCCATGATCAAGCAAAGTCTCCGAACAGCTCGTCGCGAGATCACAGTCCTTGATGATCGCCAGCGCCAGCTCCGGGTCGCCTTTAAAGCTCAGCACCGGCTTGGCGGCGCCGAATAAGCCGAAATTACCTTCAAAGACATGCCCGGTATAGACCGGGATAGAAGCCTGGCCGACTTCGCCGTGCGGGGTAATGACAATAATGGTGTCGGGCGCGCTGTTATTTATCCGGCGGGCGACCTCTTCCAGCCCTCGCGAGCTCTGTTCAGCTTCCTTGATTCGCCCCTTTCCGATTTCCGGAACTAAAATTGGCGGATGGGGCATGATCGCGCCAAATACAATACTTCCCATCGTTTGTCAGTTTAGCAATTTGTGTTATAATAGTCAAATAATTATGACCCTAAAAATCAGCATTTCCGGCGTGCGCGGCACTGTGCCCGATTCCCTGACCCCCGAAGTTTGCCTCGATTTTGCCAAAGCTTTCGGCAGCTATTTGCATGACCGTGCCAATAAAACCGTCGTCATTGGCACCGATCCGCGCCACTCTTCAGAATACATCAAGGGGATCGTCTTTTCCGGCCTCCTCGCGACCGGCTGCAAGGTTATCGACCTGGGAATTTGCCCCACGCCTACTGTCGGCCTGATGGTGCGCGAATTGAAAGCCGACGGCGGCGTGATCATCACCGCCTCGCACAACCCGCTCCCCTGGAATGGATTAAAATTCGTCCGCAACGACGGCATCTTTCTGAACGAAGAGCAAGCCCGCAAATTGATCAAGCTCTATGAGACCAAAGCTTTTGTCAGCGCCAGCCCGAACAACATTATTTCCGACCATTCCGGCATCGACCGGCATATCAACAAGGTCATGAAGGTCATCAAACCGCGCCAGGCTCACCTGCGGGTCGCGCTCGACTGCTGTAACGGCGCCGGCTCCATCGCCACCGTAAAACTGCTGCAAAAATTAGGCTGCACGATCGTGGCGATCAATTGCAACGTCACCCGGCCGTTCCCGCACCCGCCTGAGCCGGTCGCGGCCAATCTTAAAGAGCTGATCAAAGCGGTCAAAGATTACCGCGCTGATATCGGCTTTGCGCTCGACTCCGATGCCGACCGGCTGGCGATCGTCTCCGAAGAAGGAAAGCCGATCGGTGAAGAGCTGACCCTGGCGCTGGCGGTAAAATACATCCTGACCCGGCACCGCAACGATCCGCCCAAAAATAAGATCGTGGTCACCAACCTTTCGACCACCCAGGCGCTGGATGATATTGTCCGGGAAAATAACGGCACGCTTATCCGGACCAAGATCGGCGAAGTCCATGTCGCGGAAAAACTGAAAGAGCTGAACGGCTTGATCGGCGGCGAAGGCAACGGCGGCGTGATCTATCCGGCGGTCGGTTTCAACCGCGATTCGCTCGCGGCGATCGCGCTGATCATGGATTACCTGGTGACCGCCGGCCGCTCGGTCAGCGAACTGGTCGCGGATATCCCCGCTTATTATATGGCCAAAACGAAGATCGAATGCCGGCAGCAGAGCCAGGTGAAAAAAATGATCGCTCGGGTCAAGGCCAAATTTAAAAAGTATAAACTGATCCTGACCGACGGGGTTAAAGTACTACTGCCTGCCGGCTGGATCCACGTGCGGGCATCAAACACCGAACCGATCATCCGCGTCATCGCGGAAGGTAAAAGCAAAAAAGAGGTCGCCAAACTAATCAAACAGGTTGTCTAGCCGGTCAGTTAACGCGGTCTTCGGGACATCAAGGAAGCGGGCGACTTTTGCGGTTTCACCTTTGGCTTTTTCCAATAACACTGCATAAAGCTTCCGCTCAAACACTTGCCTCGCCTTTTCCAGCGGCAAGTCTTCGCTCAGGCCTTTTTTTTGCGCCGCATTGACCAGGCCATTTAGATCGACCGGGAAATTTTTCAGTTCCAGCTTATCCGAATCAGCCGACAGGACCGCTTCTTCGATCAATCTTTCCAGCTCAAGATAATTGCCGGGATAATCATAAGCGGCCAGCAGGTCAAGGACATCAGCGGCAAGATACTTGATGTTTTTGCCGTGCTTGCGCGCAGAGCTTGCCAAATAAAACTCGACCAGATAAGGCAGGTCGGCTTTGCGGTCGCGCAGTTTCGGAACTTCGATAACAACGTAATTCTTGCCGGCCTTCTGAGCCTGGCTCTTGTTATAAACGCCAATGATCGCCCGGATACTTTTATCGATCTTGTTCGGCCGCTCATGGAAAAAATTAAACACGCTCAGCAGGAATAATTCGTCCAGGTTATGCAAAGTATCGAGATAGATCGTGCCCGCCGCGGCCGGGATGGCCATCAGCTCCTGGATCGTTGTCCAGAAATGGGCCTCGAGCGCCTCCTTGCGGAACGCCGCCAGATCGACCCGGGCCAATTTCCTCTCTTTTCTCGGGCCGTTAAGATGGATCAATTCGGCGATCTGCTCTTTTGGTATTCCCCGCTCCCCGACCAGGATAACATCCTTGTTCCCCCGCAGGATCTCCTGGATCTCCGAAAGCATTTTCTTCAAACCTGGGCTTTCGCCGCGCAGCCACTCCAGTCCCTCCGGCCAGCGCAGTTTGACTTCTTCTTTGGGCAGGTTCGTTTCCACCGCGCGCTGCAGATGCTCCGCGTCGATCGGCTTTCTTAAGAACTCCTCAACTCCCAGCTTGGTCGCCGAGACGGCCAGCGGAATGCTCCCGGAAGCGGACAGCATGATAGTCTTGACCGTCAGGCCAAGATTTTTATAGATCTGCAAGCCGTCTTCACCTTTGAGGTCAAAATCAATGATCGCCAGGTCGGGGAGTTTCTTCGCCAGCAAAGCAGCCGCCGTTTCTTTGTCTTTCGCAGTTTCCAGGCCATAATGTTTCCCCAGCGTTTCTTTGACCGCTGTTTCCGTCTTATGGTCATCCGTGATCAATAAGATCGTCTTTCGTGTCATAGCTGAATTATACTAAACCTTGGCTCACCGGTAAAGTAACGGTGAACGTCGTCCCCTTGCCGATCTCGCTGTCAACATCGATGTAGCCTTTATGGCCGTCAACAATACTATGGGTGATCGTCAGCCCAAGCCCGGTGCCGCCGTATTTGGTCGTAAAGAACGGGTCGAATAGTTTTTTGATCGTATCTTCTGGGATGCCGTGCCCGGTGTCAGAAACCTGGACCTTTATCTGCCGCACTTCATCCTCGAGTCTTTTCCCCGGCACGGTCGCCACTTTCAACTCCCCACCACCCGACATTGCCTGGATCGCGTTCAAGATCAAATTGGAAAAGACCTGGGAGATCTGGCTCCTGTCGACCTCGATCTCCGGTAGTGCCCCAAAGTTCCTGACGATCTTGACCTCGGCCGCCCTGGCCTGGTCCTCGAAATATTTTAGCGTCTCTTCGATCAGCTCATTGAGGTTCGTCCTTTCAAAGTTCAGGGCGGTCGCCCGGGCAAAGCTGAGAAGGCTTTCAACGATCCGGTCGATCCGGTTGATCTCTCTGGGGATGATCTCGCTGATCTTAGCCTTAAATTCCGGGTCATCGATCTTTTTGGGCAGCAGCTGGGACAGGACTTTCATCGAGGAGAGCGGGTTCTTGATCTCGTGGGCCATCCCCGCCGCCATGGTCGCCAGCGCCGCCAGCTTGTCCGCCCGCCGCACCTTCTCCTCCAGTTCCTTGACTTCGGAAAGGTCCTGGAGAGTGACGAGCGCTCCGATCTTTTTACCGTGATGATCATAGAGAACGGTGGAAGAGAAGGACACCGGGACCAAGCCCCTTTCGGGGGAGGCAAGACTGGAATCAAAATTCACATAGCATTTCCCTTTATTCAAGGTGTTTTCCACGATATTTGCGACCATCCCCCTCTTTCCCCAGATCTCCTCACAGTTCTTGCCGAGCACTTCCGCGGTTTTCCGGCCGGTGATCTTTTCCGCCATCAAATTGTAAGTGACGACCCGGCCTTTGCCGTCCACCGTCAGCACGCCGCTGACCATCGACTCCAGTATCTTCTCGCTGTAGTCCTTCATGTTGACCACTTCATCATAAAGGCGGGCATTGTCGAGGGCAACCGCGGTCTGGTTGGCCAGAGTAACGAGCAGCCCGATATCTTCGGCGGTAAAAACATCGCCGGATAACTTATCACCCAGGGCGATGATGCCGATCAGTTCTTCTTTGGAGATGATCGGCACCCAGATCGAGATCCCCAGCCTTTCCATCTCGTCGCGGACTTCGGCGGACTCGATCTCGTCCCTGACCAGGATATCCTTGGTCCTGGACAACCAGGCAATGATCGGGCTGCCGACATCAATCTCAATTTTTTTATAGCGCGGCAGGGAGAGCGCGACCGAACGGAAATGCTCCCGCTCCCGGTCCATCAGGAGGAAAGAGATCTCGGAAACTTTCATGGTGTCAATAAAGGAAGCGACGATCAGCCTGGTCAATTCCTCGAGCTTAATGACGGAGGCGATCTGCTGGCTGATCTCACGCAGGGTCTTTTGGTAATCGTACCGCCCCCGGAAAAAGAGCCGGTCGGTCACGTTCTGGAAGCCGCGGACCAGCGGCTGGTAAACTACCGCGATCAGCAAAGCGGCCGCGGCGGTGATCAGCAGTGATGAGTAGCCCATTAGCCGCCGGAAAACCGTCTCCGAGGCGATGACCGCCAGCGCATAAAGCGCCATGATCAGGACGGTCGCGGTGCCGTAAACGGTGCTCCGCTGGATCACCACTTCAATGCTCATCAGGCGGTGCTTGACAATGGCGTAGGCGACAAAGCCGACCAGAAAGAGGAGGAAAAACGGCCCGAAAGCGGTGAACTGAAACAGGCCGAAAAGCGGCAAAATAAGGTTCGGGGTGGCGGCGCTGATGACCGTCAGAAAACAACCGAGAAAGACATAGCCGAGCTGGATCTTCTGGACGCCGGTCGAACTTCTGTATTTAATGATCAACTCGATCAACCCGCAGCTGATGTAAATCAAAAAATACAGGACAAAATACTGATAGCCCGGGCCGCTCACCGGCTGCACCCTGCCGCCGATAACCGCGACCTTTCTGGTGATCAGGTCAGTCGGCACGATGAGCAGCATTGCCAGGGTCGGGATGGCAAGCAGCACATGTTGGAACCACTTGATCTCAAACCGTTTCCTGGGAAAAGCCCAGCTGAAATAAAGAAAGGCAACGGGAATAATGACCGGGCCCAGAAAAACTATCCTGCCCCAAAAAACAACATGTTGAGAAGTCCCGAGCAGATAGATCGATAATGCCCAAAAAGCCAGGGAGAGCGTCATTAAAGAAAACGAACGGTTGCTTTCGTGTTTGGGATCGTTAAAAAAGACCAATAAACCAAGCG
>JAQTLJ010000036.1 GCA_028714935.1 Candidatus Margulisiibacteriota bacterium
CCTTGGCGCAGATTTTGGTTCGGTTTTGGCCTCGAACGGCTCCTCGACCGGAGAATCGGCCGTTTATTACAAAATGAACCTGGGGACTTTCCACGGGGTGGAGCTCGGCATTGTTGGCGGGACGGAAAAGAATTCCAGCAAACTGCGCGAGGGTGTATTTGTCAACATGAAGCTTTCCCTTTCCACCGGCGAGGAACCTTATCCCTTACTGCTTGCGCTGGGGGTAGAAAATTTATTTTCCTATACCCAGACCGATGTTTATATGGTTGCCACCAAGTATTTCAAGCAGGGCCCAAAGTTGACGTTCGGCTTTCTGGCTGACTTCCCAAACTACAAATTCCGGCCGCTCGGCATCCTGGGAGTTGACACGGCAGTCAGCGACAACCTTTTCCTGATCGCCGACCTGATGGCGGGCGAAACCCTGTTCCAGGTCAACGGCGGCGTCCGCTTCTATTTCACGCCGATCTTTTCCATCAACTTAAACGGCCTTAACGTCCTGGACGGCGCACAGGCGAAAGATCCGCGGACCGCCCTGATCGGTTTTAGCTGGGCAAATCCTTTCTAAATGGACGACGAGCTTATCCGGCCGGCGGTCAAGGGGATCCCGGAATATATCCCGGGGAAAACGCCGAAAGAGCCGGGCGTAGTTAAGCTGGCCTCGAACGAAAATCCGTTCGGGCCTTCCCCCAAAGCCTTAGAAGCGATCGCCAAAGAAGCAAAAAATCTCCAGATCTATCCCGACCAAAAATCGCTGCTCCTGCGCGAAGCCCTGGCGAAGAAATTAAATGTTTCAGGAGACTGTATCATCTGCGGCAATGGTTCGGACGACATCATGCAGATCTTGGGCTCGACCTATTTGAATCCCGGCGATGAAGTGATCGTTTCCAAGAACACCTTCAGCCTTTATGAGCTGGTAACCAGGATCTTTGACGGCAAGCTGGTTTTAGTCAACTTGAAAGACAACGAACTCGACCTGGCGGGCTTTGCCACTGCCATTACCCCCAAAACTAAAATGATCTTCCTGACCAACCCGAACAACCCGACAGGGACCGTCTTTTCGGCCGCCGAATTTGACGCCTTGATGAAAAAGGTCCCGGACAATGCCCTGGTGGTGGTCGACGAGGCTTATATTGAATTCGCCGAGAGGAAAGACCTGCCTGACACTATAAAATACGTGAAGGAAGGGCGGAACGTGGTCGCCCTGCGGACTTTCTCCAAGTTCTACGGCCTGGCCGGCTTGCGCATCGGCTACGGCATCGCCAAAGCCGAACTCATTAAGCCGATGTTTCGGACAAAAATGCCCTTTAACGTCAACCGCCTGGCTCAGGCCGGGGCGATCGCCGCTTTGGATGATAAGGAGTTCACGGAAAAGACCTATAAGAATAACGTCGAGGGGAAGAAATATCTTTACGCGGAACTGGATAAACTGGGATTAGAATACAAAAAGACCGAGGCTAACTTTATTTTTATTAATTTGAAAAAATCGGCAGACGAATGTTTTATAACCATGATGAAACAAGGAGTAATTATCCGCCCGCTGACCTCGTTTGGTTTCTCTCAAGCGATCCGCGTTTCCGTTGGCACCAAAGAGCAGAATGAGAAGTTTATTTCTGCGCTTTTAAAGCTATAGCCGGCAACCTGGCCTATTTATCTGTTTCTAAGCTTTATTTCGTCAATCGCGGCTTCAGCGGTCTTTTTTACCCAGCTGCTTTCACCCGGTTTTTGAATGACTTTTTGCAAAGCGTCGATCGCCTCCCGATCGCCTAATCGCTTAAGGTTCTCCGCTGCCGTTACCCGGACAACTTCGTGGCGGTCCCTCAAGGCCTCAATAAAAATATCGGCCGCTCCTTCCGATAACACTCTGCCCAGCGCCTCTCTCGAATGCCAGGCTATCTCCCCGCCGGCTTCTCCACGGACCGCGCTTTCTCTGAGGTTTTTAAGCTGGGCGCGAACATAAGTCTCCTCATCTCGACGGATAAACCCTCTACCCGCCCCTCCTCCACCACCAGCCATAAAGGGCCTCCTGCCTATTGTCGCCCCACCCAAGAATAACCTTTCCGCCCGCCTTAACCCTCCGAGAGATCGTCTTGTTTCTATTGATATCATAAAGAATCACTCCTTATTCCTGCAATCTTCTGCCCCTTAATCGCTGCTTCCCGCAGAAAATTTCAGCTTTTTTGAAATTTAGCTGTGTTCATCACGATATTAACTTATCATGGGCGGTCCTATTGGATTATATAATACCGGGAAGATCAAGCTTCGGCTGTCGCCTGATAGGCCTCAGCGCATATATCGGGTCTCACTCTCGCTTAAGCCCAGAGTTGCTGTGCAGGAAAAGATAACCCTGCCGATCCTCAGTTTAAGCATTAGATACGCCGACGCGGTCATTTTACAATCCCATCAGACGATCGCGGCGATGAGCAGCTTGCTTGCCCGCCGCTCTTTTGACACGCTTGATGAAATAAGGGCGGCAGCTGAAGCGACCGGCCAACTGCAGGGGCATTCCTTGGGACGCCTTCTCGCTTTTTGTCCTTCTGGTTTCTTTGTGGAGTCGATCGGCGAAGCCAAGGCTGGCGTAGTTGCCGCTAATGTGGTCCAGGCCGGCGAATTTAAAAGCGCTGAATTCAGCTTCCGGCGTGTTTCCTGGTTAGGCCGCGCTTTCCTCCGGCTGCGTACGCTCTTTGCCTCTGCCGCTTAATAGTATATAATTAGTTCATGCTTAAAAGGACCCCTCTTTATCAAGCCCACCTTAACCTCGGCGCCAAAATGGTCCCGTTTGCCGGCTGGGAAATGCCGGTTTCCTATCCTGCCGGGATCATCGCCGAGCATAATGCGGTCAGGAATTCCGTCGGGATCTTTGACATCGGCCACATGGGGCTGATCAAAATCGAGGGGGAGGAGGCGCTCGCCTTGATCCAAAAGGCCGCAACGAACGACGCTTCTGTCCTGTCTGTTAACCAGTGCCAGTATTCGATCCTCTGCAATGAAAAGGGCGGGACCATTGACGACATCCTTGTCTATCGCCTGCCAATGTCATATTTGATCGTCTGCAATGCCAGCAACACTGAAAAAGTCTTGGCCTGGTTCAAAAAACAGGCTGGCGCTTTTAGCCCGGCAACAGCTTCTCTTTATGATAATTACTGTATGCTTTCTGTCCAAGGGCCAAAAGCGTTAAACCTTGTCAGCTCCGTTTTAAGCGCCCCTCTGTCCGACTTAAAACATAATCATACGCTATGGTGGCGCGATATTATCCTTTCACGGACAGGCTATACTGGCGAAGACGGGATAGAAATGATCGTCGCCAAAAAAGAGGCCGCCGGGATCTGGGACGCCGTCATCAAGCAAGGGGTTCAGCCGTGCGGTCTTGGCGCCAGGGATACTTTAAGGCTGGAAGCCGGGCTGCCTCTCTATGGCCATGAATATGATGAGGCGACAACCCCGCTGGAAGCCGGGTACGCCTGGGCGGTTAAGTTCGATAAGGGAGATTTTATCGGCCGTGAAGCCTTGTTTAAGGAAAAGGCGGAAGGCTTGCGCAAAAAACTGGTCGGGTTAATCCCAGAAGGGAGGGCGATCCCAAGAGAGACAAATAAGGTTGTGGATCGCAAAGGGTTGAGCGCAGGGGTCATTACCAGCGGGACGTTCTCGCCGACGCTAAAAAGGCCGATCGCCCTCGCCTACCTGGAAGGCACAGGCGAAGGGGTTAACATCGAGATCCGCGGCAACCTTGTGCCGGCTAAAATAGTTGCGAAAACTTTCTATAAACGATAAAATAATCCTGGAGGTGCAAAATGCCTTTAAGCAATCTTGACCTGAAAAAAGTTTATTATTACGTACTTTGTGTCATGGCGTTCTTTGTCCTGATGTGGGGCGTTGTCGACCTGGCCAGCTCTTCGCTGGGGCTCTATACGGTTCGGGGAAATGACCAGGCGGTGTCTCTACCGGCGGACGCGGAGGGGATCGCCCCCCCCAGCGACAAGGGGGAACAGCTGTTCGATGTTTATTATCAAAAGAAGATGCTTTATGACCGGTTCTGGGATAGCCTGGCGAGGGTTATCATTGCCGGAGCGATCTTTGCTTACTGCCGGATCACCGTCAACAAACTGGAGGCTTAGTAATGTCAGAGCCTTTTCCTGTGGATTTAAAATACAGCAAAGAGCATGAATGGGTAAAGGTTGACGGGAAAACTGCCCTGGTCGGGATTACGCATCATGCCCAGGACCAGCTTGGCGATGTTGTCTATGTTGAGCTCCCGCCCGTCGGCAAAGAGATAAAGGCAATGGAGGAGTTTGGCGTTGTCGAATCGGTCAAATCGGTCTCTTCCCTCTTCTGCCCGGTCTCCGGTAAAGTGGTCGAAGCCAATTCCGCCTTGAATAACAGCCCGCAGCTGGTCAATGACGACCCGTACGGCAAAGGCTGGATCATTAAGGTTGAGATGGGCAATCCGGCCGACACGAACGCGCTTCTTTCGGCCGCTGATTATAAAAAGCTGGTCGAAGCAAAGTAAAATGCGCTACGTCCCCCACACAGAAAAGGACCAACAGGCCCTCTTGGCGGTTATTGGATCGGCTTCCCTGGAAAAGCTTTTCGCCGGCATCCCGGAACAGGCCCGGATAAAAAAGGAGCTTGCCCTCCCTGCCCCTTTATCCGAACCTGCGCTCCTGGATGAACTGGATAAAACCAGCCGCAGCAACCGAAGGTCGTCATTTTTAGGCGGGGGTATATATGATCACTTTATCCCCAGCATCGTTAAACATCTTATCGGCCGCTCGGAATTTTATACTGCCTACACGCCCTATCAGGCCGAGGCAAGCCAGGGGATCTTGCAGGCGATCTATGAATACCAGACGATGATCTGCTCCTTGACCGGCATGGATGTCGCCAATGCTTCCATGTATGACGGCGCAACCGCCCTGGTTGAGGCCGCCTTTCTCGCCTGCCGGGTAACCGGCCGAAAAGAGATCGTTGTCTCTTCCGCCGTCCACCCGCATTACCGCGCCGTCCTGAAAACTTACTGTCAGGCGGCTGATCTGACGCTAAAAGAATCCCCCCATGATCCCAAAACCGGTCTGACGACTCGCGACGCTTGTTTCATTTTGCAGCAACCCAATTTTTTCGGCTGTATCGAGAACGTTGCCGGCTTGGCAGAAAAGATCCACGCCAATGGCTCGCTTTTTATCGTCAGCGCCGACCCGATCTCGCTCGGCCTGCTGAAAGCGCCTGGAGACTACGGCGCCGATGTTGTCGTCGGCGAAGGCCAAGCGCTCGGCAATCCGCAAAGTTTTGGCGGCCCCGCCCTGGGGATCTTCGCCGCCAAAAAAGCACTGGTCCGCCAGATGCCGGGCAGGATCGTCGGCGCGACCGTTGACTCGGAAGGAAAAAGAGGCTTTGTTTTGACTTTGTCCACGAGAGAGCAACATATCCGTCGCGAGCGGGCGACGTCTAATATCTGCAGCAATGAAGCGCTGGCCGCTTTAGCGGCAACCATCTATTTGTCGGCCATGGGCCGACAGGGGCTGAGGAAAGTCGCGGAACTTTGCCTGCAAAAGTCCAATTATCTGAAAAAAAAGCTGGGCGGCAAAACCTTTTTCTCGGCACCAACGTTCAAGGAGTTCGTGGTGAAGACCGATAAAAAAGTTGGGCTGGACCTGTCTGTCTATTCTCCCGGGTTAAAAGGCCTCCGCTTGCTCTGTGTGACGGAGCTGGCCAATAAAGAGGCGCTTGATCGTTTGGCCGCTACTCTTTAGCCTTTTCTTTCGCTTCGGCTTCAACCTCTTCTTCTTTAACCACCCGCGCCAGGTCAACAATATAATCGCTTTCGTCCAGCCTGACCAGGCGGACACCCTTGGCGTAGCGGCCCTGCGGGGATATCCCTTTAGCTTCCTGCCGCATCATCGTCCCCTTGCCGGTCACAAACAAAAGCTCGTCATCTTTTTTGATAAACATCATCTTGGCGACTTCGTCGTCATCGCGCAGCTTAATGGCAATATGCCCTTTGCCGCCCCGGCTTTGCGCGCCAAACTCTTCAATCTCCATCCGTTTACCGTAGCCGCCGGTAGAGACCGCTAACAGATCGCTCTTTAGCTCCACTATGTCCATGGAGACGACTTTGTCTTTTTTGCCCAGGCGGATCCCCCTGACGCCGGACGCGGTCCTCCCCATCGGCCGGACATGTTTTTCGCTGAAGCGGATCAGCAAGCCCTGTGCGGTTACCATGACGATCTCCTGCTTGCCGTTCGTCATGCGCACCCAGCGCAGTTCATCTTCGTCTTTGAGCTTGATGGCAATGATCCCGGTCCGTCGGATGTTTTCAAAGTCCTCCAGCGGCACTTTTTTGATCATCCCGTTCCTGGTCGCCATCGCCAAAAAGGATGTTTTGGTAAATTCCTGGACCGGAACCGCGGCAGTCACCACCTCGCCCATTGAGAGCTCAAGGAAGTTGGCGATCGATTGCCCCTTGCCCGCCCGCGACGTCTCAGGCAGCTCATAAGCCTTAACCTTATAGACCCGGCCTTTGTTGGTAAAAAAGAGCAGGTATGACAGGGTTGAGCAGGTAAAAAGTTTGTCGATCTCGTCCTCTTCCCTGGTCGCCATGCCGGCCACGCCCCGGCCGCCCCGCTTCTGCGCCCGGAAAACCGTAAGCGGCAGTCGCTTAACATAACCGTCCCGGGTGATCAGGACCGCGATTTCGGCCTCTTCGATCAGCTCCTCTTCTTCTATCTCTTCCGCCTCGCCAACTATTTTTGTGAGCCGGCCGCCGGAATACTTTTCCCGGATCTCGCCCAGCTCTTTTTTGACAACGCCGAGGATGTTTTTCCGGCTGCTCAAGACCTCTTTCAGGTCGGCGATCAGTTTTTTCAGCCCTTTGTAGTCCTCTTCGATCTTTTTCGTTTCCAGCTGGGTCAGCTTTTGCAGTTTCATGTCGAGGATCGCCTGCGCCTGGACCTCTGACAGTTTATATTTTTTCATCAAGCCGGTCCGCGCCTCATCAACGGATTTTGACTTCTTGATCAGCGCCACAACGCCGTCAATGTCCTGCAGGGCGATAAGCAGGCCTTCCAGGATATGCGCCTGCTCTTCTGCTTTGCGCAGGTCAAACTTGGTCCTCCGGGTTATGATCTGCTCCCGGTGTTTGACGTATTCTTCCAGGATCTGCTTGATGTTGAGCAGCTGCGGCGTCCCGTCAACCAGCGCCACCATGTTGATGCCGTAAGAAACCTGCATCTCGGTCCGCTTATAAAGCTGGTTAAGAACTATCTCGGGGTTTGATTCGCGCTTGATCTCAACGTAGACCCGCATGCCGTCACGGTCGGACTCATCGCGCAGATCAGAGATCCCTTTGATCTTTTTATCTTTAACCTGCTCGGCAAGGTTCTCGATCATTGAGGCCTTATTGACCTGATAAGGGAGCTCCGTCACGATTATCGCTTGCTTGCCGCCGCGCACTTCTTCGACCTCTGTTTTCGCCCGCAGGGTAATTATCCCCCGGCCTGTTTCATAGGCCTGTTTTATCCCGGCTTTGCCGCAGATGAGCGCGCCGGTCGGAAAGTCCGGCCCTTTTATTATCTTGGAAAGGTCGGCGATGGAAACTTCCGGGTCGTTGATCAGGGCAATTGTTGCCTCAACTACCTCTTCCAGGTTGTGCGAGGGGATATTGGTCGCCATGCCGACCGCAATGCCTGAAGATCCGTTGATCAAAAGATTGGGAAGCCTGGACGGCAGGACCAGCGGCTCCTGCAGGGATTCGTCAAAGTTCGGGCCGAAGTTAACCGTGTCTTTTTCTATGTCCGCCAGCATTTCGACGGCGTGCTTGTGGAGCCGAACTTCCGTGTAGCGCATCGCCGCCGGGGAATCGCCGTCAACGCTGCCAAAGTTCCCCTGCCCGTCAACCAAGAGGTACCGCAGAGAGAAGTCCTGCGCCATGCGGACCATAGAATCGTAAACGGCCAAGTCGCCGTGCGGATGGTATTTACCTAAAACCTCGCCGACGATCCTGGCGGACTTTTTATACGGCTTGCCCGGCTGCAGGCCGAGTTCGTCCATCGCGAACAGGATCCGCCTGTGTACCGGTTTTAGCCCATCACGCACATCGGGCAGCGCGCGGCCAACGATCACGCTCATCGAATAATCGATGTAGGAGGTTTTCATCTCCTCTTCCAGCACCGCCGGCAGGACCCTGGCTTCGTTCTGCTTTGGGATGCTCTTCCCCCGTCCCTTTTTTACTTCCTGTTCTCCCTTTTCTTCGGCCATCATTCCTTATTGGCCTCCTCTTCTCTTCAGACGTCAAGCCGTGTGACGAGCTTGGCGTTTTCTTGGATAAACTGGCGGCGGGGCTCGACTTCAGACCCCATCAAGATCTTAAAGATCTCGTCCGCATCTTCCGCGTCATCAAGCGTTACCTGGAGCAGCGTTCGTGTTTCCGGGTTCATTGTCGTTTCCCAGAGCCGTTCCGGGTTCATTTCGCCTAGGCCTTTGTAGCGCTGGATGTGGGAGCCGTCTTTTCCTAGTTTTTTCATGAGCTTGTCCAGCTCCTTGTCATTATAAGCATACTCCTGCGCCTTGCCTTTCTTGACAAGGTACAGCGGCGGCTGGGCGATATACAGGTTGCCGTTATCGATCATTCTTCTGGCGTAGCGGAAGAAAAAGGTCAACAGCAGCGTCCTGATGTGCGCGCCGTCAACGTCTGCGTCAGTCATAATGATAACTTTATGGTAATTCAGCTTTTTGAAGAATTCTTCGTTGGACAGCTCCTCTTTTTCGCCGTTGCCGCTAAGCCCGGAGATAACACTTGGTCCGATCGCTGTTATCATGGTGCGGATCTCGTTGCTGGTCAGGATCTTGTCCAGCCTCGATTTTTCTACGTTCAGGATCTTGCCGCGGAGCGGCAGGATCGCCTGGAACCGCCGGTCCCTGCCCTGTTTCGCCGAACCGCCCGCACTGTCTCCCTCAACCAGGAAGAGCTCGCATTTTTCCGCGTTGGTCTCTGAACAATCCGCCAGCTTGCCGGGAAGCAACGCCGTGTCCAGCGCTGATTTTTTTCGCTCGAGTTCCTGCGCTTTTCTGGCCGCCGCCCGTACGCGATATGCCAAGAGCGCTCTTTCAATGACCGCCTTGGCCGCCGCCGGGTTCTTGTCCAAATAGGCGGTCAAGTTGTCATTAACGACTGAATCAACCAGGCCTTTGACCTCGCTGTTCCCCAGCTTAGTTTTTGTCTGCCCCTCGAATTGCGGATTGGGGATGCGCAGGTTAATGATCGCCGTCAACCCCTC
>JAQTLJ010000037.1 GCA_028714935.1 Candidatus Margulisiibacteriota bacterium
CTTCGGGCGCTGGTTAAGCTGTTGGAGATCTTCTCCGCCGTTCGCGGCCCGATCTTATCAAGCAGTTTCAGGATCCGGCTCCAGGCGATCTCGTCGCGCGGATTATGGAAGACCTTTAAATACGCCAGGACATCTTTGATGTGCGCTTCTTCAAAAAAGCGGATGCCGGAGCGGATCTCGAACGGGATCCCCCGCTTGGTCAGCTCCATCTGGATCTCCATCGACTGGTAATGCGAGCGGTAAAGGACCGCCATGTCGTTCAAGGAATAGCCTTCTTCGCGGAGCTCAAGCATCCGCTGGGCGATGAACGTCGCCTGGTCATAAACCGTGCTGAGCGGCACCATGATCGGCTTCTGGCCGGACTGCCTGTTGGCGCGCAGCTCTTTATTAAACTTCTCCTTGGCATTGGCGATCGAGTTATTGGCCAGCCCGAGGATCTCCGGGGTTGAGCGGTGGTTGATCTCCAGCTTGTAAAGTTTAGCGTCAGAATATACCTTGGGGAAGTTCATGATATTTTTGAAATGCGCCCCGCGGAAGGAGTAGATCGACTGGCTGTCGTCGCCGACGACCATCAGGTTGCGGTGGCAGGAAGCGAGGATGTCGATGATCTTGGCCTGGATCAGGTTAGTGTCCTGATACTCGTCGACCAGCACATGCAGGAATTTTCGCGCGTATTTTTCCGCTACCTCGGAGTTCTCCGACAGCAGTTTCCACCAGTAGTACAGCAGGTCGTCAAAGTCCATCAGGTTCTGCTTTTTCTTTCTTTCCTGATAAAGTTTGGCGATCCCTTCGATCTCTTCGGTCTGTTCTTCGAATTGCGGATAGTTATAGGCAATGACGTCGACCAGTTTCCGGCCGGTATTCGTCCCGAGCCCGAAGATCGACTGCAGCGTCTCCCCTTTGGGGAACCTTCTGGCCTTAACATCGATCTTCGCCTCGCCGATGCAGGCATCGATCAGGTCTTTGGAATCGGCGCGGTCGAGGATCGTGTAGTTGGAATTGTAACCGATCAGCTCCGCGTGCTTGCGCAGGAGGATATTGCCGACATGATGGAAGGTCCCGCCCCAGATACCCTTGACATCCTTTTTCAGCAGGAGCTCAACGCGGGAGAGCATCTCGCGCGCCGCTTTATTGGTAAAAGTGACCAGCAGGATCCGGTCGAGCGGAACACCAGACTCAACCAGATAGGCAACCCTGTAGGTAACCGTCCGGGTTTTCCCCGATCCGGCGCCGGCAATGACCAGCATCGGGCCGCCCGGGGAAGTTACGACCGGCAGCTGCTCTTCGGTCAGCTCCTCCTGGTAATTGATACGGAAGTTCTTCCCCGCGTCAAAGGTTGATTTAAGAATATATTTGTGAGGCATTGGACTACCAATTATACCATATTTGACTTATAATGTGTTCGCGGCCAAAAAGATGCGAACTAAAAAGTTATTTATCGTTATTTTGGTTGTGCTTTTCGCATCCTGTGGATTCGCCCAGACCAAAATGACTAATGACCCCACGCACATCAGCGTAGGCGCCCGGGTCCTGGGGATGGGGAAAGCTTTTGTCGGGACCGCTGACGATCTCAATTCAATTTTCATCAATCCGGCCGGGCTTTCCCGCCTCGACAGCTACCAGCTGACCAGCATGTCGGGCAAATTCGTTAACGAGATCAATTATCTTGATCTTGGCGCGGCCTATCCCTTTGGCGGGGGAACGGTCGCCCTTGGTTATGTCGGCAGCGGCGTCGGCTTTATCAGCCCGACCGGGACGACCGAGACAATCGACGGCACCCGCATCATCCCCTCAACCACCGAAGGAGTGAATTACGATTATAATGATAATGTTTTGCTCCTCTCCTATGGCGCGAATTTTCTGAAAGAATTATCCGGCGGAGCAACTCTTAAAATATTTTCGCAGTCGCTGGTCGGGCCGAATATTTCGGGGGGAACGGCGTCCGGCTATGATATAGACCTGGGGCTCCTTTACAGCCCCAACCCCACTTACCGCCTTGGGGCCACGCTGCAAAATGCTTTGCCGGTTTCCCTGGGAGGGAAAATTACTTGGGGAAGCGGCGCCGTAGAAACGATCCCCTGCACTCTTAAGCTCGGCTCCAGCGTAAAAATTCTGGGAGAGAACGGGTTAACTACTTATCAAGGCCATGAGCTCAGCGCCGATCTGGATTATGACATCGCTCCGACGCGGCCAAACATCCCGAACCTCTTCCATCTCGGTTTTCAGTGGTTCCCGGCTGACACGCTCGACCTGCGCTGCGGCATTGACCAGGACACGGTCGGCCGAAGCGGCGGGCTCTACGACGTCGCTAACAACCTGACCGCCGGCGTCGGCTTTTTGTTCAACGGCTTCCGCTTTGATTATGCTTTTCACCAGTATTATTCTATTCCCGAGAATGACACTCATTATTTCTCGCTCACTTACGGCGTCTGGAGAAAAAAACCGGCGCCCCAAGAAAAGATCCAGATCCTGTCTCCCGCCGATAAAACCATCGCTTATGCGGATAAAATAAAATTCTCCGGCCGCCTGCTAGACCGGGACATTAAAAAAATATCGATCAATAATGTCAATGCCCCGATAATCAAAGGGTCGTTCGAGGCCGAAGTCCCCCTCTCCGAGCGCAAAAATGGTTTTACCGTTACCGGATTTAATGGGGAAGGAAAACCGCTGGAGAAAAAGAAGATCAGGGTCCTAAAGCTTAAAACTTTTGCCGACCTAACGGCTAATTACTGGGCCAAGCTTCCGGTTGAACAGCTGGCGACAGAAAACATCATCGCCGGTTATCCCGACGGGATGTTTAAGCCCGAGGGGGGAATTACACGGGCAGAATTTTTAACTCTGCTGGTGCGGGTCAAGGGTGTGCCGCTCAGTCCGGTCGCCAAGCCGCCGTTTAAAGATCTCCTTATAAGTCACTGGGCTGCCCAATATATCCAGGCAGGGATGACGCTGAAGTTAGTTGTCGGTTATCCCGACGGAACATTCCAGCCGCAAAATGGGATCACGCGCGCGGAAGGGGTAGCCGTCGCCGCCCGCTTTGGCGAGCTCGACCTGGCGCGGGCGGGAGACGAGGTTTATTTCAAAGATATTCCCGGCCGGCACTGGGCGCTTAAGGAAATTAACGCCGCCCGCGCAGCCGGCTTCATCAGTTTTTTGGAGAACAGGCCCTTTGAGCCCAACCGCGCCCTCTCCCGCGGAGAAACCGCAGAGATCCTCTCACATACGAAATTTATCGCACAGAAGATCGCCGATCTGATGGACTGGGAAAAGGGTTATTATTAAAATGCGTAAAAAGCTTATCTTAACATTATTGTTTCTGGCTCTGGCGCTGACCGCGGCTAACGCGGCAACGCGCGTGGTCACCAATTGCGCTGACTCCGGCGCCGGTTCCCTGCGGCAGGCACTGACGGACGCGGCCGCGGGCGATGTGATCATTTTTGACATCACAACAGCCGAAGCGGGTTATTCTTCCGGCGAATCTTCTCCCGGCCTGGTGATAACTGAAGCGGTCGGCGACCGCTGGTTCCGGATAATGGTCAAGTCCATATTGCCGACTATTGGCGTCAGCAATTTATTTATCAACGGATCATCCCAGACCAGGGAAGCGAACAACGCGCTCGGCCCAAAAATAGAGCTCCGGCGTGATAGCACAAATGAGGCCACAGATTTCAACGGCCTGGACTTAAACGCCGCTTCCTGCACGATCGAAGGCTTGGTCATCAATCGTTTTGATATAAGCGGTTCAACAGTGACTAGAGAAGCAGGGATCCTGATCAGAAGCAGCAGCAATGAGGTCAGGAACTGCTATATCGGAACGGACGCGACCGGAACGGTGAAGCAGCCGAATTATCACGGCATCAGAGTGCTGGGCGGCAATTTTAATTTGATCGGCACGGGAACGCTGGAAGGGGAAAGGAACCTGATCTCCGGCAACGACCTCTACGGCCTCCTTATACAAAGCGCCGCCAGAAACGAAGTTCGGGGGAATTACATCGGCACAGACCGGACCGGTATGAGCGACCTGGGCAACAAGTTCGACGGGGTAAGGCTCATCGCCAACTCAACCTTCAACAAGATCGGCGGCGAACAGGCCGGCGCGCGTAATGTCATTTCCGGTAATGACAAGAATGGCGTGTACCTGGGCAATGCTAACTCCGTCAGCAATGAAGTCAAAGGGAACCTGATCGGGACCAAAAGCAACGGGATGCAACAATTAGCAAATTCCGACAGCGGGGTCTGGATTGATAACGCGGCTCGCTACAATGTTATCGGCGGTGCCGGAGAGGCGCGCAATGTTATTTCCGGGAATAGCGGGGACGGCGTGCAAATCGGCTTCAGCGCCGGCGGAACTGACCATAATCAAGTCAAAGGCAACTATATCGGCGTGGCGATTGACGGCATAACAGGGCTGGGTAATACGGGGACTGGCATAAATCTATATCAAGCTTCGTACACCGTGATTGGAGGGGCCACTACCGCTGAAGGGAACATAATTTGCTGCAATGGAGGGCGGGGGATTGGGTTCTACGGGGAAGCCGCTTGCAGTAATGAAGTCACCAGTAATTTTATTGGCACGGATAAAAGCGGGATTCTAAATCTGGGCAATAAGTATGAGGGGATCAGCATTGCGGCGCAAACCAAGCATGATATCACCGGCCCAAATAATGTCATTGCCTTTAATGGTATCAACGGCATCGGTTATAGTGATCAGGGGATCCAGATCATACAATACGGCATTGATCCCACTGTTTTCGGCAATCAGATCACCCGGAATTCAATGTATCAAAATTATGGCAAAGGGATTACACTGAGCGGTGGAGCCAATGCCGGCATCGCAGCCCCGCGGATACGTTTTGCCGATTATAATCCGGGGCCCGGCCCGTGGACCGGCTTCACGGCTTTGGTGGGGACCGCTCCGGCCAGCTCGACTTTGGAGGTGTTTGATACCGGCGGTCCACCTGATCCGAGCGGCTACGGTGAGGGGAAGATCTATAAAGGGGTGGCGACAGTCGAGGTTTCCGGAAATTTCTGGCTGATCTATACCGCTTCGGCCTGGCCTGCCGGCACCGCCTGCGCTACCGCGACCGACGGTTCTTTGAACACTTCTGAATTTTCCAACAGCCGGTTCATCAACGGGGTCAGTCCGACCTCGGAGGGCATCGAGCTGTCGGACCGGATAACAGGCAGTACCACGTACACCAACAACCGCATCGTTTCGCTGGAAGCTTTTAATGTTTCCGAGGACGCTTATCAGATGAAAATCTCGGAGGAAGCGACCTGCGAAGGCGCCGTCTGGCAGGATTATTTAAATCCCACCACGTTTGAGTTAACCGCCGTCGAGGGAGCGCACACGGTCTATTATAAGCTGATAGATGTGGTTACTATGGAAAGCACGATCGTCAGCGCCAGTATCATACTGGACACGATCCATCCCTCTGTTGAAAGCATTGTTCTCAGGGACAGGACGACCGGCAGCACGCTGGAATCCAATGAGCTTACCATCTCTTTGGAGGCGGTCGGGGTTTCCGCCGACGCCTATAGTATGCGGATCGCGCAGGACAGCGGGTTCACCGTCAACTCCACCGGCTGGATACCTTATACGGCGACCTCAGAATACACTTTCACGTCCGGGGATGGACCCCGCACGGCTTATTTCCAGGTCCGCGACCATGCTATCAACGAGAGCAACATCGTCTCGGACAGCATTATTCTTTTTGCCAGGCCGCCATCCGTTGAGGTGCTCTCTCCCGACGGCGGGGAAAAGTGGCGGGGTGGGTCAAGCCATAATATTACATTCACTTGCTCGGATGAGTACGGCATAAAACCGGGTTCGGCCGATCTTTTTTATTCCACCGGCGAGGGGACGGCCTGGATCACCATTAACACTGGACAGGCCACCGACGCGGCCTATTCCTGGACTTTGCCTTTGATCTCCTCTACCGAAGTAAAAGTGAAGGTCAGCGTCCAGAATGTCTTTGATAATATTGGCAGCGATGAAAGCAACGCTGTCTTTGCCATTGATTCGAGAGTGCCCTCGGTTGAGGTCCATATCCCCAATGGCGGGGAAAAGTGGCAGGGCGGGATAAGCCATGAGGTTACCTGGACGGCTTCCGATGTACTGGGCTTGAAGGTCGATCCGATCACCATTTATTATTCCACCGACGAAGGAACCAATTTTATTCAAGTCGTTTCCAACGAAAGTAACGACGGCAGTTATATTTGGTCGGTTCCTTCGCTGAACACGAGCGAAGCTAGGGTCAAAATATCGGCCGAGGACCAGAGCGGCAACATTGGCTCGGCGGAAAGCGCCGCAAATTTTATCATCGATATTGAGCCGCCGACCGCCCCGCTGCTTCTCGCCCCGCCGAACGGCTCGACCACCAGCGATGCCACCCCAATTTTTAGCTGGAACGCATCGACTGATAATCTTTCCGGCATCGCCAGTTATGAGATCACGATCGGCACGAGTGTCATAACCAAGGGTGCTTCGACCAGTTATGCGCCGGCCGCCCCCCTGCCCAACGCAACCTACACCTGGGAAGTCAGGGCCAAGGATGGGGCGGGGATCTGGGGGAACTTCTCAACCTCCTGGACATTTACGGTGGATGCGATCATTCCCGATGTACAGGGGGTGATTCTGCGCGACCGGACAACCGGCAGTTCACTGGAATCAAATGAACTGACGGTGACGGTTGAGGCGGTCGAGGTCTCCGCCGACACCGACAGCATGCGCCTCGCGCAGGACAGCGGGTTCACCGTCAACTCCACCGGCTGGATCACTTATGCCGCGACTTCGGAGTACACTTTCACTCCGGGCGACGGCCTGCGTACCGCCTACTTTCAGGTCCGGGACCACGCTTCCAATGAAAGCTTTGTCGTGAACGGATCGATAACGATCAACACTTCCGTCCCCACCTGCTCGGCGATCGTTCTGTCCGATAGACGGACCGGCAGTCAGGTTTATTCCGGCAGCCTGACGGTGAGCGTCGAAGCGCGGGGTGTTACCGGTTCGCCGACGGCGCAGCGTCTCTCGGGCAATAATCTTTTCGACGGGAGCGGGAACGACACCGGCTGGATCGCCTTCAATAATCCGACCGAATTCACTTTGACCAGCGGCAACGGCACGCGCGAGGTCTATTACAAGATCAGGAATTTGATCAGCACCGAAAGCGCGGTCTTTAATGATAGTATTATCGTTGATACTGTGGGTCCCGTTGTTTCAGTGATCCTGCCGAACGGCGGCGAGCGTTACGCGGGCAACAGTTCCGCCGCGATAAATTGGACCGCGTCCGACAACATTGGCTTAACTCCAAACCCGATCACGCTCCGATATTCTACCAACGGCGGCTCGAGCTGGTCGCTGATCGCCGGCGGCCGGGCGAACACGCCCCCCTACGCCTGGACAACGCCGCAGGTCAGTTCCGCTCAATGCCGGGTGAGCGTCGAGGCCGAAGACCTGGTCGGCCACCGCGGCAGCGCCATGAGCGCGGCTAACTTTATTATTGATAGCCTCCCTCCGACCGTGCCGGTCCTGATCGCGCCGACCAATTACTCCTTGACGCTCGAGACGACACAGGCGCTCAAGTGGCTGGCCTCGACTAATAATTTGACCGGCGTCGCCAGCTATGAAATACGGCTCGATGGCTGGACGATAACGCTCGGGGTGACGACCGAATATCAGGTGACCCTGCCTTATGGCTTGCATACCTGGGAGGTCAGGGCCAAGGACGGCGTCGGCAACTGGAGCACTTACTCTCCGCCCTGGAGCTTCGAGATCAAAAAACAATCAGAAAATATCCCGCCGGTCATCACCATCGAGGCCAACGGCATCCGCCTTTGGGACAACGATTACATCAGCAGCCATCCCAGGTTCGACATTTTAATAACCGATAATGTGCAATTAAATCCCGCGACAGTAAAAGTTGTTTTCGCCGGGGCAGTGGTCCCCTATTCCATTATAATCTCTAAACCCGCTTATATGAAAATTGCCTATCAGCCGGCGACCGAGCTCAAGGATGAATCGGAAAAAACTTATGATATTAGGGTCGAGGCAAGCGACATGGCGGGGAATATCGGAACCAAAGAAGTTGACGGGCTTAAGGCCTCGCTTGACAAAGTTCGCGTGATCGGACCGGTCATTACCATGCCCGCCAGTTTCTCCCCGCAGAAAGGGCAAACCTGCAAACTTGTCTATACATTAAATAAGGATGCTGACACAACTATCTATATCTTTGGGACAGGCGGCACGGTAGAACAGGCCAACAGGTTCTCCGCGATGACGAACGGCGGCCGGGCCGGCTATAATGAAACGACACTGACCGGCAGAACCGGCAGCGGGAACATTTATGGCAACGGGATTTATGTGGTCAAGATCGTGGCGGAAAACAGGGTCATCGGCACGGGCCATATGGTGATCTTCGACTAGGTCAGACTATCTTCAAGCTGATATCCAGCGCCCTGGCCGAATGCGTCAGCGCGCCAACTGAAATATAGTCAACGCCTGTTTTTGCGATTGCCGCAATATTATTTAAATTAACTCCGCCGGAAGCTTCGGTTTTCACTCCAGCCTTTTTACATAGTTTTACCGCCTGGCGTAAAGTTCTAATGCTCATGTTGTCTAAAAGAATCCGATCGGCGCCGGCCGCGATCGCCTGTTGCACTTGGGCGATCGTTTTGGCTTCGGCCTCAATCCCCTTCGCCTTTGCCTTCGCCTCTGCCTTTGCCTTCCGGATCGCATTCACGACTCCTCCTGCCAGCTTAATATGATTATCTTTAATCAAAATCGCATCGTATAACCCCATCCGGTGGTTCACTCCGCCGCCCATTTTAACCGCATACTTTTCTAATACTCTCATTCCCGGGATAGTTTTTCTGGTATCAAGGATCCTGACCCGCGACCCGCGACTCGTGACTCGCGACACAAAAGCCCGCGTCAGCGTCGCAATGCCTGATAAATGTTGGAGGAAGTTCAACGCCACCCTCTCGCCGGTTAGGATGCCTCTGGCTGGCCCAGAAACTGTCGCGATAACCGTGCCGGCTTTGACCGCCGTGCCGTCCTTCACTTTGGCCGAGAATCTAATCCGGCGATCGATCTGTCGAAAAACTTCCCGTGCCGCCCCAAGACCACAAACAACGCCGTTTTCTTTGGTCCTGATCACGGCTTTGGCTTTTTGGCCCGCCGGAATAATCACCCGGGAGGTAATATCGCCCCGGCCACCATCTTCAACTAATGCCAACCTGATAAGAAAATCCGTTACTTTTTT
>JAQTLJ010000038.1 GCA_028714935.1 Candidatus Margulisiibacteriota bacterium
TATTCAGGTATTTAACGAATTCGGCGACCCGGTCAACTTCGGCGATTTCTTTGAATTCCCTTGCCCGCTCAAAAAACTGGGCGATATTTTTCAATCTGTTTTCATTCTCAATGCTCTGCTCCTTGGTCAGCTTCGCCAGATAACCGGACTTTTTCAGAAAATGGTAAAGCACCTCCCCTGTCGTTTTCTTCCTGGCAAATTCAAGGTAATAGTGAATATCTTCCATTATTTTCTTTACTATCGCCCGACTTTCATCCTTAATATCATCAAGGACACGGAACACGGAACTCGCGGCTCGTGACTCGCCAAGGTGGGTAAAGACATGGTGTAGCGTCAAGTTCCGCCGGCTGGCAAAAGTGTTCATCTTCTGCAGATCCAGCGCGTTCAGCTGGTAAATCTCCGACAAAGCCAGGGCATAAAGCGAGACAGAATCGGCCGGATCACCGATGACGCGCAGGAAAGAGACCGCCAGCTTCACTTCCGGTAAAACATACAACCCCCCGCCGCCGGAAAACTGGTGCGGGATCCCCAGCAAATTAAGCGCCTGCCGGAACGGCTCAGCATCCGCATTGGCACGCACCAGGACCGCATATTCTTTCAGCGGATGTTTTTTTTCATTAATGATCTGCGCCACCCAGTCAGCTTCGGACGTGACACGGTCAAAATGCTTATGCTCTACCCGTTTGCCGCCTTTGCCCGAAACCGCAGCCAAACTCTTATCGATCTTAGCCTTGACTTCCAGCCGTTCCGGGTCATTGAACCTGATCAGCCGATGGGCGGCATCAAGGATCGATTGTGTCGAACGGTAGTTCTTGGTCAGGACAACTTTTTTGCATTTAGGATAGACTTTCTGGAAACCAAGGATATTGGAGATCGCCGCCCCGCGGAATTTATAGATCGACTGGTCATCGTCGCCAACCACCGTCAGGTTCGCCTGTTTGCCGGCCAGCAGCTTCAACAATTCAAACTGGGCATAATTCGTGTCCTGAAATTCATCGACTAAAATAAATTTATATCTCTCCCGGAATGCCTTAAGGATCGACGGCTGTTCGCGGAAAAGCTTGAGCGTCAAATTCACCTGATCGCCAAAATCCACAAAACCGTGTTTCAACTTGAGTGCTTGATATTTTTGATAGACCCTGGCAACTTCGTATTCTTGATCCTCGCCCTTGGCCCATTTCAGGAATTCTTCGGGTCCAATATCTTCATCTTTCGCCCGGGAAATAACATTGACCAGCGCTTCAACATGCTTGGTCGGGTCCCCAAGGGACTTATAGTGTTTCAGCGGAAATTCAAAGATGTGTTCCCGGAAAAAAATTATTTGCTCCGCCTGGGACAGGACGCGGTAATCCGGGCGCAGGCCAAGCTCGAGCGCGTGATCACGCAGCACCCGGTCGCCAAAAGCGTGAAAAGTGGAGATCGCCACATCGATGTAGCCGTAGGGGACAAGCAGGTCAACCCTTGATTCCATTTCATCAGCGGCTTTGTCGGTGAAGGTTAAAGCCAGGATCTCCCCCGGCTTGGCCAGTTTTTTCGCTATCAGCCAAGCGATCCGGCGGGTGATCACGGTGGTCTTGCCGGTCCCTGCCCCGGCAATGATCAAAAGAGGACCAAAAGAATGCTGAACAGCTTTTTTCTGCTCGGAATTTAACCCTGTTAAGATATCATTCGTCTGCTGGAGTGGCACTTCACTTGATTATGACCCGGTCTACCCCGTCCACCTCAAAAACTTCAACTTTGACTTCTTCTTTTTTCGAAGTCGGAATTACTTTGCCGGTAAAATCGGGATGGATGGGCAATTCGCGATGGCCGCGGTCAACCAGCGCCGCCATTTGTATCTTCGAGGCCCGGCCGTAATCTTTTAATCCGTCCATCGCCGCCCGGGCAGTTCTGCCGGCAAAGATCACATCGTCAACTAAAACAACGACCTTATCGGTGACCGTAAAAGGAATGTCCGATTTCCTGACTTCAATGTACTGCCCCTTCTGGGTCAGGTCATCGCGGTACAAGGAAACGTCCAATGACCCGACCTGGACTTTATTCCCTTCTTCTTTCTCGATTATCTCGGCCAGGCGCCGGGCCAGCGGCAACCCGCGCTGGATAACGCCAACAAGAATAATATTATCGACCCCTTTATTAGCTTCAATGATCTGATTGGCGATCCGGCGCAACGCCCGGTTCATCTCCACTTCGTCCATCACTACTTTAACGCCCGCTTCCATTTTCGGTTTTTGACTTTTAGCCTTTGGCATGTTTGTTCCCTCCGTTCTTATTATATCAGGTTTTTGACCGCATCCAAAATAATTGCCAGTTTTTCCTGCTTATCGGATTCGGCATAGATCCGCACTAATGGCTCTGTCCCCGAAGGCCGCGCCAGTACCCAGCTGCCGTCAGCCAGGATCAGCTTAACTCCGTCAAGCGTATTAACGCTCTTGATCTTTAATCCTGCCAGCTCAACCGGCGTTTCTTTAGCCAGCTTTTCTATGAATCGGTCCTTAGCCGCTGCCGCCATTTCCAGATTGACCCTGGCCGTAAAAACATCGCCGACTTTGCTGACCAGCTCCCGCCAGATCTCGGACAGGGGTTTCTTACGTTTGGCGATCATTTCCACGATCAGTAAATTCGCCAGCAACCCATCCTTTTCGGGAATGTGCCCTTTGATCGAGAAACCCCCGCTCTCCTCCCCGCCAATTATGATCTCCTCCTTCATCATGTGCTCAGCAGTATATTTAAACCCTACCGGCGTTTCATAAATTTTTATTTTATGCCTGTCGGCGATCCTGTCGATCAGATGCGTCGTGGCCACCGACCTGACAACCGCGCCGGTAAAACCCCGGTCGGAAACCAGATAATCAAAGACCAAAGCAATAACCTGATTGGCGCTGTAAAATTCGCCTTTTTCATTGACCACGCCGAAGCGGTCGGCATCTCCGTCGTTGGCCAAGCCGACCCTGGCAGATAAGCTCACAACTCTCTGCTTCAATTCTCCTAGAAATTCATCAGTTGGCTCCGGGTTCCCGCCGCCAAAGAGAACGTCCCTTTCCCCGCGGATCATTTCAACTTCACAGCCCAAATCTTGTAATAGCCTGTCCATATAACCGCGTCCTGCCCCGTGCATCGGGTCATAAACAACTTTAAGTCCCGCGCTGCGGATCATTTCCGCATCAATAAAAGAGCCGATATACTTTATGTAACGCTCGCGCGGCTCAAAACGTTCGATCTGCCCTTTTTTGTTGGCTTTAGGCAAGGCGATCTCTTTATTGGAATTCTCCTCCAGCTCAGAAGTTATTGCTTCATTAGCCGGCCCGGCATAATCGGGAATGAATTTAATGCCGCAATACTGCGCCGGGTTGTGGGAAGCGGTCAGCATGACCGCCCCGGCCGCCTTTTTATCCCTGACTTCCCAGGCTACGATCGGTGTCGGGGTATCGCGTTCGGTGAAAAAACAGTCGATCCCGGCTTCTTCCATCACCCTGGCGACTTCTTCGGCAAATTTGTCCGCTAAAAAACGGGGATCGTAACTGATAATTACTGGTTTATTGTGGAATTTATGTGTAATTAAATGAAGGGCGATCGCTTTGGCAACTTTGCGGACGTTGGCAAAAGTGAATTGGTCCGAGATCACCGCCCGCCACCCGTCAGTTCCAAATTTTATCATGGTATGATATTATATCACACTGAATCGGGCGCCAGTAGCTCAATGGATAGAGTACTTCCCTGCGAAGGAAGGGGTTGCAGGTTCAATTCCTGTCTGGCGCAATTGTGGAAGGGTGTCCGAGCGGCTTAAGGAGCACGCCTGGAGAGCGTGTATACTGGAAACAGTATCGTGGGTTCAAATCCCACCCCTTCCGTGCCTTATTTTTGAGGTTGGATGTTTGAAGTTGGACGTTGTTTAGTGGAGGAGTACCCAAGTGGTTCAAGGGGGCGGTTTGCTAAACCGTTAGTGGGCGAAAGCCCAGCGTGGGTTCAAATCCCACCTCCTCCGATTACGTCTTGAGTACTTAGTTTGAGTAGTTAGTATTTAGTCGGCTTAGGTTCACGCCTTAAAACTAACTACTAATTACTCACACTCATACTAACTACTGCGATAGCTATAGCGCGAAAAGGAAAGCCAAATGACATTTGATTTTGAAAAACTAAGCGTCTATCAAAAAGCCCGCTTAGCCCGAAAGGAGCTTTACGCCGCTTTGGCTAAAGAGCAACGTTTAGATCGTGTCACTGCCGACCAGCTAAGACGCGCTTCTTTAAGCGTTATTTTAAACATTGCAGAGGGCACTGGGAAAGCCTCTAAAGCAGATAAAAAGAACTTCTATACTGTTGCGCGTGGTTCCATATACGAAACAGTCGCAATCCTGGACATTTTGTTGGATGATGGAATTCTAACCCAGGAATCTCACCAGACCCTCTACTCTCTTTTTGAAGAGATCTCCAAAATGCTCCTGGGGCTGATCAAGTCGTTGAGCTGATTTTCACATTGATTTAAACTCCTCTCTCCTATAAAAAAACTGAAATTATCGCTCATTTTTAACAATAAATACATGGAAATCCCCATTAGAGGAGAATAAAATGCAATTAGGATTAAATCGGGTCAGCATGGTTAATGGCGCCAGACGCCTGGCTGCCCGTTTATCGATCGCCCTGGCGGCCGCGAGCTGTGGCCCGTCCACTCCATTATTTAAAGCTGGGCTTCAACCCGAAATAAGTTATTATGGGGAGAGAGTTATAATTTCCGGTACAAGAGATCAAATATTGAAACGCTTATTTGAAAATCCAGCGGCATATTTTCAGACCGGGACAGTGAGAAGTGAAGAATTAGGCGGTGACATTAAAGGTTTTGCTGGGCATTTAGCAAGTGATCTGACAATTAATTTGTCGCCTGATGCTACAAGCCTGACCTTTAAAGAAGGAACTCGTTTTCTTTTCTCCGGAGAGCCGGGGCCATCAAATGATATGATTTTTTGCGATGGATGCGAAATCAATGGCATATTAGCCCGGGAAGCCCAATTTACTATTGCTGATATAAAGATAGTTGTAAAAGCCGGGGAGCAAATAAGCATATATGATGATGGGATCAATTTACCTTTAGATAAAGAAACAAATTTTATGCTCAACGGCCAAAAGATAACCTTCCGGGCTGGGTTTTTAACCTGGAAATATAATGATCCTATTGTGGGGAGGTTAGCTCGTGACACCGAATTTATATTAAATGGAAATAAAATAGTCTTTTCAGGCGGTACTGCAGATAAATCCTTTCTTTTTAAAATTCGGAGCAAGGGCATTCCGGCAGAAGGTACCCTTGTCAGGGATACCGAGATCGACGGGATGCTATATGCCGGGGCAGAGGGCAGACTGGATCCTGGGGAGGGAGAGGATCCAATATATAGTTCAATAAGGCTTAATTCTTTCGGTCGGGTCGAAGAAGGAATTTTGGCCCGGGCAATCACTGAAGAAGGGGTCACATTATTACCGGGAGAACGAATATGCCATACTGGGGGCGGGACTCTCTCATATCAGCATCCTCTTTTCCCGGATAAGAAGCTTACGGTACCTCTAATGTGTCATGAGAAAAGGCATACCGATCGAGGGTATACATTTGCCGGAGGCATTCTGATGGCAGGAATAAAGCTTCCGGTTGCGGCGTTTATGGATTGTTATCCCAGCCTGGCGGGCAAAGTAGAAGATTACGCCTCTTATCTTCCCCCGCTCAAAATAAAACGCGGCAAAAAATTGGATCGTATAAATATTGTTGACATTCTAGATATTCTTCGGCAACACCAAGATTTAAATATTCCACCCAATGCCGTCAAAATCTTTTTCGACGAAGAGGAAAATCCGCGTAAAATAGAATTTCATAAAGACGTAAAGATCAATCAAGAAATTACTATTGCTTCAGGCCAATCAATCTCTTTGGACATCACCGTAATTCCCGCTATTTTCCGGGGGATGGTCACATCAACAATCGTTGACCTGCTGTCCCAAGCGAACCCGGGATTGGTTGCATTTTAGCGCGTTTGTTTTTTGCCTTATCCGCATATTTTTTGTATAATTAGGCAATCAGGGAAATTCTGGGTTTTAGTCTTTAACTAATTACTAACTACTAATTACTCAAACTAATTACTTAACCATGAAATACTATCTTGGCATTGATATCGGCTCGATCAGCGTTAATACCGTCCTGATCGATGAGAACAAGCGAATAATCGAAGCGTCTTACGACCGGATAAAGGGCGAACCTGCCCGGACCGCCGCGTCGGCGATCGCCAGGATCACTTCCCGCTGTGAGATAACTGCCAACGCTACCACCGGGTCAGGCGGCAAGCTCATTAAAGGTCATTTCGTCAATGAGATCATCGCCCAGGCAGCTGCCACTTCGGTTCTCCACCCCGAAGTCAAAAGCGTGATCGAGATCGGCGGAGAAGATTCCAAATTTATCCGCTTAAAGGACGGCAAATTGGCGGACTTTACGACCAATACCGTCTGTGCTGCCGGCACCGGTTCGTTCCTTGATCAACAAGCCTCAAGGTTGGGCCTGGCGATCGAAGACTTCGGTCAGCTGGCGCTCAGATCAAAACATCCGCCGCGCATCGCCGGCCGCTGCACCGTTTTTGCCAAATCCGACATGATCCATCTCCAGCAAAAAGGCACGCCGGATTTTGAGATCGTCGCCGGCTTATGTTTTGCCGTCGCCCGTAATTTTATCAGCAATGCCGGTAAAGTAAAAAAGTGGGCTAAGCCGATCTCTTTCCAGGGTGGCGTCGCGGCTAACGCCGGCGTCGTGAAGGCTTTTGAGCAACTACTGGAACTTGCGCCGGGTGAATTAATAATCCCTGAACATTTCGCGTCCATGGGCGCAATCGGCGCAGCGTTAAGTCTGATCCCTCCCCCTCTCCCTTTGGGAGAGGGGGAAAGAGGGGGTGAGGGCTGATGCGCGCGTTTTTGGGCATAGATATAGGATCAATCAGCACAAATCTGGTCCTGCTGGACGAGAACAATAAGGTTATCGCCAAGCGCTACCTGATGACCGCCGGCAGACCGATAGAGGCGGTCAAACAAGGATTAGCCGAGATCTGGGAAGAAGTCGGCGATCAGGTAGAGATCGGCGGCGTTGGCACGACCGGCTCAGGCCGCCATCTGATCGGCGAACTGGTCGGTGCGGATATCGTCAAGAATGAGATCACCGCCCAGGCAGCCGCTGCCATCGAGATCGACCCGACAGTCGACACGATCTTTGAGATCGGCGGCCAGGACTCAAAATATATCAGCGTGGAAAACGGCGCGGTCGTTGATTTTGCCATGAATAAGGTCTGCGCCGCGGGCACCGGCTCTTTTTTGGAAGAACAGGCGGAAAAGCTCGGCATTAATATCAAAGAAGAATTTTCCAGCTTAGCCGCGCAGGCCTCTTCCCCTGCCCCGCTGGGCGACCGCTGCACTGTATTTATCGAGTCGGAACTGAACAACCGCCTGCAGAAAGGCGCTTCCAAAGCCGATCTCAGCGCTGGTCTGGCAGTTGCCATTGTTAAAAATTACTTAAATAAAGTCGTGGAAAACCGCCGGATCGGCAACAACATCTTTTTCCAGGGCGGCGTCGCTTTCAATCAGGCAGTTATCAAGGCGTTTGGACAGGTGACCGGCAAAAAGATTACTGTGCCGCCCAACCACGAAGTGACCGGCGCCCTTGGCATCGCCCTGATCGTTAGGCAAGAGCGCAATTGGGAGAAGAAGAGCCGCTTCAAAGGTTTTGCGGTCAGCCAGCTCGATCTCCAGGTCAAAACATTTGAGTGTAAAAGCTGCCCCAACCTTTGTGAAGTGAACATGATCGAGCAGGACAACGAAGCGCCCCTGTTTTTCGGCGGCAGGTGTGAGAAGTGGGAAAATAAAGAGCCAGGGTCTGAAACTCAACTACCGGACCTGTTCAAGGAATATAATGAATTGATCTTCGCCCGGCCAACAGTCAAAGGCGGGAAAACGGTCGGCATACCTCGAGCCCTCTTTTTCTTTGAGCGCTTCCCGTTCTGGGACGCTTTCTTCTCGGCTTTGGGCCTGGAAGTCGTTCTCTCCTCCCCTACCAACCCAAAGATCGTCCGCGAAGCGTCGGAAAATTCGGCGGCGGAAGCCTGCTTCCCGATCACCCTGGCCCACGGGCATATCATGGACCTGATCAGCCCAACAATTGTTGGGAAGCAGCAACCTGATTTTATTTTTTTGCCGAGCCTCATCAATATGGAAAGGACCTCGCCCAAATTCACGGAAAACTTTAACTGCCCGTTTGTTCAGGCGCTCCCCTATTTTGCCCGGGCCGGTATCGAGTTCCCTCCCGGGGTCAAGGTCCTTTCACCGCATCTTGAACCCCAGCGCGGCCGGAAATATTTCCAGGACCAGCTTATCAGGCTGGCTAAAATACTCGGGAAAAATAAAAATGAAGCCTTGGCAGCGATCGGCCGGGCGGAAATTGCTTACGAAGAAGCCAGAGAACGGCTTAAAACGCGCGGGCAGCAAATCTTGAGCTGGATAGAAAAAGAAAAGATCCCGGCTCTGGCGATCATCAGCCGGCCTTATAACGGCGCCGATCCCGCCCTGAACCTTGATATTCCAAAAAAGCTTAAAGGCCTGGGGATCCTGCCGATCCCGATAGATTTTTTGCCAATCGACCAAAGCGATATTGCCGACGAATTCCCCAACATGTATTGGAACTACGGGCAGAAGATCCTGGCGGCCGCAAAATTCGTCGATCAGCACCCCGATCTTTCAGCCATTCACATCACCAATTTCCGCTGCGGGCCGGATTCATTCATCTCCCATTTCATTAAAGAAACGATCACTGCTAAGCCTTTCCTTCAGATCGAAGTTGACGAGCATGCCAGCGATACCGGCGTGATCACCAGGCTGGAGGCCTTTTTGGACAGCTTAAAAAACGTGAAAGCCCGGAAAGAAAAAGCCAAGATCAAAGAAGGACAGATATATCTTGGCACCTTGTGTGGAGAAAAACGGACCATCTACCTTCC
>JAQTLJ010000039.1:0-1213 GCA_028714935.1 Candidatus Margulisiibacteriota bacterium
GGTCGCTTTTCTCTCTTTTTTAAGCCCGCTGGAGCTTATCCCGGCGCTCCCCGCTTTCGCCATCAATCTCTTCAGCACTTACCAAGATATGTTCCAGCTGGGGACGCGTTACCCCTCGACCCTTATCCCGTTCATTTTTCTCTCCGCCATCCTGGGCCTGGCCAGGCTGAAAAACGAACGCTTTCATAAGCTCATCCGCCGGACGATGATCTTTTTTATGGCCATCTCCCTGCTCTATTTCTTTCTCGGTTTCTTTGTCCGCTACACATACATCACCCCGGCGGTCAAAGACGGCCATCGGCTCATGAAACTGGTCCCCAAAGACGCGGCCATCTCCGCCTTAGGCAATCTCCATCCCCATCTCTGCCGCCGCGATAACATCTGGATCTTTTCCCGGAACTACGAAAGATCCGATTATCTCATTCTCTGCAAGCTCGATCCGACTTGGCCTTATGGCAAAGATTATACGCCGGTCCTGAAAAAACTCTGGCAGGACAAGAACTACGGCAAACTCCTGGAGTTCGCTTTCATCGGCGAAACCCCCAAACCGCCGCTGGAGCAGACGATGTATCTTGGGGAATTCAACAAGATCACGAAGGACCCGCGCTTTGAGATCGCGGCCGAAAACGAACATTATCTTTTATTGAGGCATAAGAAACTAAAATGAAGATCCTCTGGATCATGGCCAGCAAGAAGAACCACGGCGGCAACCGGGTCATTTACGAATATGGCAACCGCCTGATCGGCCTCGGCCACGATGTCACCCACGTCGTCCCGTTTGAGAAGTTTGACTATCCTTATTCCTGGCTTAAGAAAGTCGAATTGTTCTTAAGGGAAAAGTTCTATTACCGGGCCAAATTCGGTTTGCTCCAAAGCCGGGGATCCAAGCCTGACTGGTTCCCGCTGCGGGCCAAGCAGATCGAAGTCCCGGACCTGTCAGAAAAATATCTGCCGGACGCCGACGCCGTCATCGCCACCGCCTGGGACACCGCCGATTGGGTGAACAGTTATTCCACCCAGAAGGGGACCAAATTTTATTTTGTCCAGCACCATGAATTGTGGGGCGGCCCGGCGGAGCGCGTCAATAACACCTGGAAACTCCCCTTAAAAAAGATCACGATCGCTTCTTGGCTGAAGCAGAAGATCGAATCCGAGTTCAAGCAAAAGGTTTACGGCGTGATCATTAATGGAGTGAATTTCGACCAGTTCTATA
>JAQTLJ010000039.1:1223-8863 GCA_028714935.1 Candidatus Margulisiibacteriota bacterium
GGCCTGCTCTATCATCAGCTGGAATGGAAAGGGGTAAAGGACGGCCTTAAGGCTTTTTCCCTGGCAAAAGAAAAGTTCCCGGGCATCAAGCTGGTCATGTTTGGAGTTGATAAACCCAAACCCGGCGAGCTCCCGACCGACGTAGAATTCCACCACGATCCCTCCCAGGAAAAGTTAAGAGAGCTTTACTGTTCACTGGACATTTTCCTCTCCCCCAGCTGGGCTGAAGGCTGCCAGCTCCCGCCGATGGAAGCGATGGCCTGCCACTGCGCGGTCGTGGCAACAAACGTCGGGGGGATGCCCGATTACTCGATTTCCGGCCAGACCGCCCTCGCCTCGCCGCCCAGGGAGCCGGAAGCGCTTGCCAGGAATTTGATCCGCCTGCTGGAAAATGAACAAGAATTGCGGCGCATCTCCGAAGCGGGTTACAGGAAGATCAGGGAATTCACCTGGGAAAGTGCGACCAAGAAGCTGGAAAAGATCCTAGTTGAGGAATCGCGATGAAAAAGATCAGAGTTGCCCAGGTTGTTAACCAGCTTTCGATCGGCGGCACCGAAAAGACGATCGAAGTCTTCGCCAATAACCTGGACAAGGACCTGTTTGAGGTTTCGATCTACGCCCTTTTTTCCGGCGGCGCGAGGTACGACCGCTTCAAACAGAACTTTAAGACCTATGTTCTGAACGGCAATTTTGATGCCTTCGTTCACCACCTCAAGGAAAACCATATCGATATTATGCACATCCACCGCTCCGGTTATGAGGAACCTTTTGCCATCCACGCCGCCCGGGAAGCCGGCGTCCCGATCATCGTAGAGACCAAGATCTTCGGCGCGGTTGACAAGAGCTCAAGCGGCCGGCAAATAGACGCCAGCATCTTTATCAGTAAAATGTGCGCGCTCCGCTTCATGAACCAGACCCATTTATCGACTAATGATTTCTTTAAAAAGAATATCGTCATCTATAATCCGATCGAGATCAATAAGTATCAAATTCCCCCGGCCGAAGTCGCTGCGTTCAAACGCTCCCTGGGGATCCTGCCGGGGGAGTTCGTCCTCGGCCGCGTCAGCCGGGCTGATCCTTTCAAATTCGGCAATGTCTGTCTCAAGATGATGCCCTATCTCCTGACGGAGGTCCCGAACGTCAAATACATCATTGTCGGCTGCCCGCCGTCCAAGCTGGAAATGATCAAGCGTTTAAAGCTGAGCAATAACGTGATCACTCTGCCCGAGATCGATGACGAGAGACAGCTGGCGGTGTTTTACGAAAGCCTTGACCTCTACGCTTACGCCGCCTATCACGGCGAATCATTCGGTATCACGCTGGCCGAAGCGATGGCCCACCGCAAGCCGGTGATCGTCAACTCCACCCCGGCTATCGATAACGCCCAGGTTGAGCTGGTCGACCACGGCGAGACCGGTTTTATTGCCAACTGGCCGTTCAATTACGCCCAGGCTGTTGCTTCTATTTTAAAGGACAAGGTCCTGAAAAAACAGCTGGGAGAAAAAGGGTTCCAAAAAGCCGACCGGCTGTACAACGCCAAAACGGTCACCCGCCAGCTTGAGCAGTTATATCTTAACCTCTGCCGCCAAAAAGGTCTGGCTGTCCCTGACCTCAACATCAAGATCAAGCCTGACCAGGTGGAACTGGAACATTTTCGCCGGGAATATCCGGTCAGGAAAAGACAACAATTCAATAAATTCTCTGTCCTGGGCCTGGCCAAAGGGCTGTCCAGAAGGGTCTTTTTCAGGCCGCCGATTGTCCAGCCAAAATTATCCGTGCTGCTCATCGCTTTAAACGAGGCGGACTTGATTGAAAAATGGCTTAACCATGTCTCGCGCCTCAACCCTTACGAGATCGTGATCGTTGACGGCGGGTCAACTGACGGCACGGTCGAAAAAATAAAACATTTTCCTCAGCACCTTAACATCAAGCTTATCCAGCAGCCGATGGGCGGCTCTTTCTCGGCCCAAAGGAATTTGGCCCTAAAAAACTGCTCCGGCGACTGGGTCCTGGCGCTCGACGCGGATGAGCTTCTGACCGAAAAGGGCCTGGAGCTCATTCCCGCTCTCATGAACGACAATTCCTCCCTCGCCTTTAGTTTTCCCCGCCTCCTCCTGTTCCCGGATGACAGGCATTTTTCGGGAGACCTCAGCGGTGATCTCCAGCTCCGGCTTTTCCGCAACCTGCCGGAGATAGAATATATCCATGAGGTGCACGAACGTCCGGCTTATAAAGGGAAAGAGATCCACCCCGGGATCGTTAACTGGAAATGGTGTAAGATAAAGCGAGCGGCCAAGATCCTTCATTACGGGTACATTAAATCGCGAGCGGCGCTGATCGAAAAAGGCAAACGCTGGCAGCTCTTCAAAGCGGCCTCAGAAGCCAGAGGCCTTAATATCGGCGGAGAGGATTTTTTTATTCTGGATGAGAACAAGATGAAGGTCCGCTCAATAGAGGAAATAAAATGATCAGTGTGGTCATTCCCGCCTATAACGGGTCAGAACTTTTGGCCCAATACCTGCCGGTCTTGATCGGGGCGCTGGAGAGCTCAAAGATCGTTTATGAAGTGATCATCGTCGATGACGGCAGCGAAAAAATGCTAGAAGTTACCCAACCCAAGACCAGGGTTGTCCGGCTTGACCGGAACTCCGGCTTTTCGATCGCCTGCAATAGCGGGGCCAAAGAAAGCAAGTACCCTGTTCTCTTTTTTCTAAATACCGATGTCAAGGTCACTCCTCATTTTATAGAACCGCTGCTTGCGCACCTCAGTGATCCCAAGGTCTTCGCCGTCGCCCCCAGGATATTGATACCGGATGAGAACAACTTTGATGAGGCGGTCACTTCGGGCCGGCTGCGCGGCTCTCACCTATTACTCAAGATCGGCAGTAAAAAACCGCCGACAGGACCGACCGAGATCTTATATGCCTGCGGGGCCGCCCTGCTGGTTGCTCGGGATAAGTTCTGGGAGATCGGCGGCTTTGATGAATTATATAAACCTTTCTACATGGACGACCTTGATCTCTGCTATCAGGCCTGGAAGCGCGGCTATCGCGTCATTTACGAGCCTAAAAGCGCAGTTTATCATCTCCACAGTAAAACCATTAAAAGTTATCGCAAAAGATCGTATATCCAAAGCATTGATATCCGCAACCAGTACCTTTTTCGCTGGAAAAATTTCACCGATCCCTGGCTGGTTTTTCTGATGGTCCTTGAGCTTTTTACCCTCAAGCTGATCAATCCCAATCCGACCGAATGGTCCGGTTTCGTCAAAGCCCTGGGCCGGCTCAAAGAGGTCCTGGCCCGCCACCGGGAGCTTAAGAAGCATTATAAGCTAACAGATAAAGAAGTCTTTGCCCATTTTAAAACTTTAAATGAAACTACCTGAAGAAAAAATCAAGAAGATCTTGATCGTCAGGCCGGACGCGATCGGCGACATCGTCCTGATCACGCCGGCGATCCACGCGCTCAAGGAACATTTCCCCAAGGCTAAGATCTCCATTCTGGTCCAGGAGTACACGGCGCCAGTTGCCCGAGCGATCCCGGACATCGATGAAGTCCTGATCGACGATATCAAGGCGGGCCGGGCCGGGTCGCTAAGAGACTTCTTGGCTTATGTTAAACGGATCCGGGCGATGAAGTTTGACCTTTCGGTCGACTTCTACAGCTTTAACCTTAAGCACACCCTCCTCCAATTCCTGGCCGGCATCCCTTACCGGGTCGGCGACAAGTCCCGTTTTTTCCTCGGCTTCTTTTACAACTGCGGCAAAGTGCTGCGCTACAAAGATTACAGCAAACACATCGTCGATCTCCACCTCGACCTGATCAAAACGATCGGCGTGGAAGCTAAAGCTCCCCGGCTGAAGATCAACGTGCCGGAAATGAAATTCGCCGGTATTGATGACCACGATTTTGTCATCGGGATACATCCCGGCTGCACTTCATCCCGGCTCTGGGAAGAAGAGAAATATGCCAGGACGATCGATGCCCTGCAGGAAAAATTCCAGGCCAAAGTTGTCCTGACCGGCGGCCCCAAGGAACGGGCGCTGGGCGACAGGATCATTGCCGCTTGCCGGCATAAACCGCTCGACCTGATCGCCAAAACGACCCTACCGGAACTAATGGCGCTCATTAAACGCTTTAACATCTACATCGGCGCCGATACCGGACCGACCCATCTGGCTTCCGCCATCGGCACCCCGGTCGTCCTGCTGATCCTGGCCAAAAATGTTAAACCGGTCAGGTGGGGATCGTACGGTTCCCGTCATATTATTCTCTACGCCCATCCGCAAGCCCAATGCCCGATCTTCTGCGCCGCCGGCCGCTGCCGTGAAGATTACTGCAGCCGGGTGATCACGCCGGAAATGATCGTGGCCGCCGTCCAGCAGCTGCGAGAGGGCAAAACCTTTACCCGGGAAGACTGGCAGCGCCTGTCATGCAATGTTTTATTGATCTATGATAAAAACAACCGGCCAAAAGCCGAACAGGTGGCCGGGATCCTTAAACAACAAGGCTATCATTATGTGCTCAAGCCAGCGGAGGAGCTAAAAGGGATCAAAGGGATCCTGCAAACGATCGAAACCGATAATATCCTGGTCATCCACCACTTCGGGAAAAAAGGCCTGCTTACCGCCTGGCTTGCGAACCTGTTATCGGGCATATATACTACTAACGCGACGGTCTTGGTCCGAGGCTTTAACAACGAAGATCTGTTCGCTAAATATAATAAAGCCTTTGAAACTTCATTAATATGATCGAAGCCAGTGTGATTATCGGCGCCTATAACCAGAAAGAGATCCTGAAAAGGACCCTGGAGTCGCTGTTTAACCAGACTTATCCCGCTGACAAATATGAGATTGTCCTGATCGACAGCATGTCTTCCGACGGGACCGACGCCATGATCGAACAGCTCAAGCCGACCTGCCGCCTGAACTATCTCCGCCAGGAGAACCAGGGCAAAGTCGTCGCCCGCAACCGGGCGATCAGGGAAGCCAAAGGCGCGGTTATCATTTTTACCGACGCCGATATCCCGGTCGAGAAGAACTGGGTCGCAGAACACCTGAAAGCCCAGCAAAAATATCCCGATACCGCTTTTGCCGGCCAGACGATCCGCCTGCGGCGTGAAGATCTGACCGACACTGAACTGCCGACCAGGTTCAAGCCTTTCCAGAAGATCAACTGGTCGTATTTCCTGACCGGCAATCTTTCTATTCCTAAAGAATTGATCATCAAAGCCGGCTTATTTGATGAAAATTTCAAGGAATACGGCTGGGAAGATATCGAGCTCGGTTACCGCCTGCATAAAATGGGTATCCCACTCCGTTTTCTCCCCTCCGCCTTGAATCACCACCTCCACCCGGTCACTAAAGAGGGTTTTCTCAATATCATGTATAAAATGGGTAAGTCGGCGGCCGTCTTTTACCACCGGCACCCCAACCTGCAGATCAAATTATATTTGGGCTTAAATCCCCTGGCGCTGGCAGTTCATTCTTTTATCCGGAAACACCAATGGCTCCTGAGCTACATCGAAAAGAAAGCTCCGACGTCTAACTTTTTCCGCTATCTTCTGGAACAGTACTATTATTTAACCGGCGCAAAGGAAGCCTTGGCCAATGATTGACCTGTCGATCATTATCGTCAGCTGGAACGTCAAAGACCTGCTGGACGAATGCCTCGCCTCGATCTTCGCCAACCAGGATCGTTTGCAGATCGAGGTCTTTGTGTCCGATAATCTTTCCAACGACGGCACGCCGGAGATGGTCAAAAAGAAATATCCGCAGGTCAAGTATATCCAGAACGAAGGCAATATCGGCTTCACCAAAGCCAATAACCGCGCCCTCCCCCAAGCATCCGGTAAATATATCTTTTATTTGAATCCCGATACGATCATCAAACCCCGCGCCTTGAGCCGGATGGTCGAGTTCATGGCCAAGACGCCGTCAGCCGGGGCGCTCGGCCCGCGCCTGCTTAATTCCGACGGCACCCTCCAGCTCTCCTGCCGGACCTTCCCGACCCTCACAACCCAGCTTTATAACACATTATTTTTGGACGCGCTTTTCCCGAAAACAAAATTATTCGGGAAGTACATGATGAGCTGGTGGCAGCATGATGACTTGAGAGCGGTCAACCAGCCGATGGGCTCCGCCCTGCTGGTCCGCAAAGAGATACTCGATAAGATCGGCGCTTTTGACGAGAACATCATCTTCTGGTACGACGAGGTCGACCTCTGCAAACGGATCAAGAACGCCGGCTGGCAGATCTTTTTTCTCCCCTCGGCCGAGATCGTCCATTACGGCGGCCAGGGCTTTGGCCAGTGGAAAGGGATCAGAAAATCATTGTGGGGCGCTTATATCTGGCGCAAGAGCCGGAACTACTTCTTCAAGAAATCCTACGGCTTCTGGCAGGTGCCGATCTTAATGCTGCTGGATGTTACCCAGATCGCGATTATCCTGGGACTGCTCTACCTGATAGTAAAACTGATCTGGCTGGCAATTAATTTTGTCTTCTAACCAAAGGGATTCCCGATCTTGACCGGCATATAGCGGTAGGAACGGAACCATCTCCAGAGCATCGGCCCCTGGTTCTTGATCTCAAATTCGTGGAATGAGCCGTCGAACTTGCGGGCGACTTTAAACCCCGGCAGGCGATCGCGGAAGAAACCCCGCCTATCGCTGTCACTCAAGTCCCGATAACTGCAGGAAAAACCGGTCTGCTCGTTCTGCCGCTTCTTCTTGAGCATCTGGCTGACCGAGCGGTAAGGGTAATGTTTATAGACCGGAAAATAACGATAGGGCTTTAAGCCTACCCCTTCGGCCAGGACCTTGCCGCCGCGGCCGGGATCATAATATATCCCCTTTTTATTCTTATACTGGCGGATCTCCAGCGCGCCCGGACAGTACCAGGTAACGCGCTCCTGGACCGACTTGACCGACTCCAGGTCTTTACCCTGGTCTGAAGTATGCAAAAAGAAATTCATTACATACCAGTTGACTTTATCTGCCCCGCCCTGTTCCGCCTTGGCCGCGATCTTGACCGGATCGTCATAATAGATCTCGTCGCCGTGCAAGAGGGTTATCCAGCCGTCATAGCCGTACATCTCCTGGGCTTTCTCCAGGATGAATTTACGGATGCCGTCCATCACCTGATGATTGGGGACTTGATCCAGGACAGCTTTATCTTTGAGGAAATATTTAACCTGTTTATAGCTGCGGATTATCTCTTCCGTCCGGTCAGTTGAGCCGTCAATGACCAGTATCTTATCGAAGTATCTGGTGTGCTCATTCATCACCTCTTCGATGCAATCCTCTTCGTTACAGGTCATCATCAAGCCAATGTGCTGCATTATGGTCAAGCTTTTATATCTTCACACCGAAAGAAAACGAAACCGTCCGGCTGTTATTGCTTTCGTTGCTCTCGCGGATCTGGTCGTTATAATCCGCGGTCGCCTTGATCTGGTATTTACCCGCATTGGCGATGGTAAATGAGGCGGTTCCGGCGTCGGTCTTGTCGACCACCTTGGAATCAACGACCTTCCCTTGAGCGTTAATCACCTGCAGTTTAATGTTCGACTTGTCCAGAAGGTCCCCGCCCTGGTTCTTGATCTCATAACTGACCTCGATCTGTTTAGCTTTTTTGGGATGGGG
>JAQTLJ010000040.1:0-3327 GCA_028714935.1 Candidatus Margulisiibacteriota bacterium
ATTGGTAAATGAGGATCATCAGGACATAAACGAAGATCCGGTCCGCCAGCTGTGAGGTCAGCTGGCCGAGCCAGAGAAGCATAAAACCAAGATTAGAAAAAACCGCCGCGAAGCCGATATTTTTCCCTACCACGATCGGAGGTCCTCCCCAACATGTTCGCTCAAGGTATATTGCGGGTCGATCCCTTCCCGGTAGATCCCTTCCAGCATCACGAACTCCCGCTCAAAATCTTTCGCTACCTTGCGGCCGTTATCGCCCGCTTTCAACCGCAAAAAAGACCGCAGCAGCAAATCGAACAATTCCGGGTTCCGCTGCCCTTCCACCGTCCCCAAACTGACTAATTTTATCATATACAGGCCGGAAGGGAGCGTTTGCGGGCCCTCACGGACCCGCTGGAAGGTCTCAATCACCTGGCACTGGGAAATGATGTCCAGCGACCGGCCTTTGGCGATAAAATAATCACCGTAGGTAAAAGTCTCGACCCGGCCGCCGAAGCGCGATGGGACGCGCCGCGCCCCTTTGGCGATCGCTTTAATTTTTCCATACTCACGCGTAAACAGCGTCACCAATTTATCCGCCTCGGCAAAAGGCGCGGTCTTTAAGCTGATCGCTTTGGTCTTATAGGGAGCCATACCGTGAATTTTGTCCCCTTTCCCGGCTTGCTTTCAACCTGGACATCCCCATTATGCTCCTTAATGATACGATAGACAACCGCCAGCCCCAGCCCGCTCCCATCGTTTTTGGTGGTGAAAAATGGATCAAAGATCTTGTCCAGCTTGTCGGCCTCGATGCCCGCGCCGTTGTCGCTGACCTCGATACAGACCCGCCCCATCTCTTCGACCTTCATCCCGACCGACAACCGGCCGCCGTCAAGCATCGCCTGGATGGCGTTAAGGAAAAAGTTCGTGAACACCTGGGACAGCTGTCCCGCATCCCCTCTAAGTTCTGGCAGCGGCTCGGCTTTCAGTTCTACCAGGATCTTTTTCTCCCTTAACTGATTTTCCAGCAGTTTGAGGACGTCTTCGATAACGCTTTTCAGATCGACTGTCTGCATGACCAGCTCTTGCGGCTGTCCCAATCGCATCATCTTTTCGACCAGGCTGTTCAAACGGTCGATCTGGCGAGGGACGATCTCCTGGTATTTGCGGATAAATTCCGGATCACCCAGATTTTCTTCGAGCACCTGGGTCAACCCCTTGATCGAAGCGAGCGGGTTTTTGATCTCGTGGGCGATCCCTGCCGAAAGCGTCCCGAGCGCGGCTAATTTGTCCGCCTGGAGCAGGCTGCGGAACAGCTGCCGGTTCTCTTCCGACAGGTCGTCAATGGTTTTCCTATAACGGTATTCTCCCCGAAAGAAAACACGGTCAACAGCGCTCTGCACCCTGTCTTTGACCGGCTGGAAGACAAGGACCGAGGCAAAGACAACTATCAGGACAGTAACAACCGGATCAAAAGGGACAAAGCGCGATAACGAATAATTGGCGACCAGAACGGCCAGGACATAAAAACCGGCAAACAGGACGGTCAAAGCAGAATAGATCAACCCTTCACGGACAATGATCGAAATATCCAGCAAGTGGTGCTTGACGATCGCGTAAACCGCGACCAGGACATACAACGGCAGGGCAAAATGGGACAGGACCGGAAAATTGATCCCCCAGACCGGAAAGAACGCGGTCAGACCGCCGCCGAAACCGATCAGGGAAGCGATGATAATGTATAATAGTTGGTTCCGTTTTTCCCCGGCGGCCTCCCGATAGGCTTTAAAAAGCCGCAAGAATCCGTAGCCAAAGCAGACCGCGATAAACAGCGCAAAATAAGGGTAGACTATCCCCGCTTTCGGATAATAGCGGTAGCTTAATACCGGCTGCACATCAGGGATAAATAACGGGGTGAAATCAAGAAATAAAAGCAAAAAAGCCAGCCCGTAACCGAGCCGGAGCCAGGCTTCGTTTATCCTGCCAACCAGCGCCGCGATAAAATGAAAATAAAATATCGGGATAAAGATCGCGCCGCCGATCCCTGCCCTGGTCCAGAATAAAACCTGGCTTTTATCCGCCACCATTCCGCCCATAAATTGCCCAAAGCACCACAACGCTAAACTGGCGGAAAAAAGACCCAGAGTGGCATTGGCCGGCTTATCTTTCCCTTTTAGATAAACAAATAAGCCTAAGGCCAGCGATGCGATTGAGGTCAAAAGGAGCGACCCGGAATAGAAGTCCATGGTTAACTAATTTTATCACAAAATGGTATAATCTTCGCATGTTCATTGACACCCACGCCCATTTGACCTTTCCGGAGTACAAGATCGATCTGGCCGAAGTCATCTCCCGGGCAAAACACGCCAACCTGGAAGCGATCATCAATATCGCTCTTGATGAACAGGCTTTGTCCGAATCGCTGAAGCTGGCGGAGGAAAATCCCGGCTACATTTACAATGCCTATGGCCTCCACCCCCAGGATGCTTCAACATGGCAGGAAAGCATCGCCCACAAGATCAGAGCTCTGGCCAAAGAAAAGAAGATCGTCGCGATCGGAGAGACCGGGCTCGATTTTTATTACAAGCTGTCGCCGGTCGAAAAACAGGCAGAGGTCTTCCGGCAATTCCTCCATCTGGCGCAGGAACTGGACCTGCCGGCCGTCATTCACTCGCGCGACGCCGCCCGGGAGACCATGCGGATCCTCCACGAAGAGAACCGGGGCAAATTGAAAGGTGTTTTCCACTGTTTCTCCGGCGATCTTGATCTGGCCGGAGAAGCGCTCGACCTCGGCTTCCTCATCTCCTTTACCGGCAATATCACTTTCCCCAAGGCGGATAAGATAAGAGAGTCAGCAAAAATGATCCCGCTGGACCGGATCATGATCGAAACTGACTGCCCATTCCTTGCCCCGCAGGATTATCGGGGTAAAAGGAACGAACCCGCTTATGTTGTTAACGTTGCGGAAAAAATAGCCGAGATAAGGAATTTGTCAGTTGAAGAAGTCGCGATGAATACTGCCAAAAACGCCAGGAAGCTTTTTAACCTTTAACCCTGATAGGCAAAATTGGTTTCAGCCGCTTTTAAGGCCGGGTGAGCTTTATCCCGGTCCGAGACAATGACTTTGCCGCCAACCTCATCAAGCGGCCACTTGATCCCGATCTCCGGGTCGTTCCAGAGGATCGCCCGTTCATTTTCTTTACTATAGAGTCCTGTGCATTTGTAATAAACATGGGTGTCGTCATCCAGGCAGAGAAAACCGTGGGCAAAACCGGGCGGCAAATACAGCATCTTCATGTTCTCTCCGGACAGGACCTCGCTATGCCACTGCCCGAAAGTCGGCGACCC
>JAQTLJ010000040.1:3337-8856 GCA_028714935.1 Candidatus Margulisiibacteriota bacterium
GGATGCAGCTGATAATGCAGGCCGCGGACCACGCCCTTTTTGGAAAAACTATGGTTGTCCTGAATGAATTCTTCCTTAAAGCCGCCCGCGGCAAAATTAGCCTGATTATAACATTCCATAAAAAAGCCGCGGTCATCAAAGTAGGCTTTAGGCTCGATTATTAAAATGCCAGATATTTTAGTTTTTGAAAACTTAAATTCGCCCATTACTGATCGATTCTTATTATACACTTAGTCGGACACTTTTCAATCGCCGGGCCGCCGTCTATTCCCGTCCTGGTATAATCAATTACTGCCAGGTTATCTTCAACCTTAAAGACCGCCGGCGCTTGCTTTTCGCAGATCTTACAGGCGATACAGCCGACCGGGCAATTCTTTCTGGTCGCCGCGCCTGTATCGCGCGAAGAACAGGCAACGACTACGTTAAAAGCATACGGAATGATCGAAATTATTTTTCTTGGGCAGGCGGCAACGCACTTGCCGCAAGCCGTACACTTATTATGGTCAAAGACCGGCAACCCGTCGCTCATCCTGATAGCGTCAAAAGGGCAGACACAATAGCAGTCGCCGTAGCCAAGGCAGCCGTAGCCGCACATCAAGCCGCCGCCAGCGATCATTTCTGCCGCCTGGCAGGTTTTGACGCCCGAATAATTCGCTTTTATTTTGCGCTGGCTCCCTTTTGCCCCGCAGTGGACCACCGCCACCCGCTTATGCACATCGGTCGGCTGTTCAACTCCCATGACAGCGGCAAGCTGGTTGGCCACGTCCTGCCCTCCCGCCAGACAGCCGCTGACCGCCACTTCGCCTTTGATCAATCGCTCCGCAAAGGCGCGGCAGCCAGCGGCGCCGCAGGCGCCGCAATTCGCGCCCGGGAGTATCGCCACAATCGCCGCCAGGCGCAGGTCTTCTTCGATCTTAAAATAATCCGCCGCCAGCGCCAGCAGCGCGGCAAAGACAAAACCAAGTAGTCCCAAGACGATTATTGAAGTTGCGATGATCATAAGCCGAACATCCCGGTAAAGCCTAAAAAGGCCAGCGACATCAACGCCGCGGTAATGAAAGCGATCGGATATCCCTGGAACCATTTCGGGATCGGCGCCAGCGCCATCCGGTCGCGGACATAAGCAAAAAGAACGATGGCCAGTGAATAGCCGCCAGAGACGCCGAGCGAATAAACCATTGATCTAAGAAAATCATAACGGTAATCGATCGCCAGGAAAGCGACCGCCAGGATTGCGCAGTTGGTCGTGATCAGCGGTAGATAGATGCCCATCGCCCGGTAAAGGTTCGGGATCATCTTTTTGAGATAAAGCTCTTCCAGCTGGACCAGCGCGGCGATCGTCAAAATAAAAGCGGCCGTTCTTAAAAACTCCAGGTGGAACGGCGCCAGGACATAATGATAGACCATCCAGGAAACGGCGGAAGAGATCGTCATCACAAAGATGACGGCAAAACTCATCCCGACGGAAGTATCGATCTTGGTGGACACCCCGAAAAACGAGCACAGGGCGATAAACCTGATCAACAGGATATTATTGATCAGGAACGCCGCAAAAAATATGCCTAATAATTCCATTACTGCACCTTGTTCTCGAATTTATTTAAAGCCGCCATCAGCACTCCGATCGTAATGAACGCCCCGGGCGGCAGGACCATGATCGTCGCCGCGACAGCCGGGTTAAATAGAGCAATGCCAAAAACCGATCCCGCTCCCAAGACTTCACGGATCACGCCGATGCTGATCAGCGCCAGGGCAAAGCCCAGGCTCATCCCCACCCCGTCAAGGATCGAATTTAAGACTGGATTGCGGTAGGCAAAGGCTTCTGCCCGGCCAAGAATGATGCAATTGACAACGATCAGCGGGACAAACACTCCCAGCGCGGCGTAAAGGTCAGGAGTAAAAGCGTTCATCACATAATCGCTGATCGTTACAAAGGTGGAAATGACAATGATAAAGATCGGGATGCGGATCTCGTCGGGAGTCGTCTTACGGATCATGGCAACAACCGCGTTGGAGCAAATGAGGACAAAAGCGACCGCCACGCTCATTCCCAAAGCATTAATTGCATTATTAGAAACCGCCAGGACCGGGCATAAGCCGATCATTAGGCGGAGCACCGGGTTCTCTTTGATGATTCCCTGATTAAAACTCTTCCACAGGCTCATTTTGCTTTTCTCAAAGCCTCCTTGACCCCAACGCAAACCGCCCGGCTGGAAATGGTCGCGCCGGTGATCGCATCGATATCTTTCTTCGGCTCCAATGGGTCTTTAAGGCTCTTCCCTTTAAACTGGTCGAGAAATTTTGGCTTGACGATATTGGCGCCCAGGCCGGGGGTTTCTCGCTGGCTCAAGATCTTCACTCCGCTGACTTTTCCCACAGGATCCACCCCAACGAGCATCTCGATCGGGCCGCCGTAGCCGCGCGGAGAAACAGCGATCGCCTGGCCTTTGCCTGACGGCGGTAAAACCGCCTTTTTTGATCCTTCCAAAGCCAGCTGGGAATTAAGTACGATCTTCGGTTGGGTGTACATGTAAACAATTGCCAGCCCGCCGGCGGAAATGACGCAGAAAACCGCTAAAATTATTCCCAGCTTGAATATTTTACCCACGTTTTCACCTGCCCCCAAATAGTTTCGGCCGAGCATACCGGTCAATTAACGGCGTCAGGATGTTCATGAACAGTATCGAATAATTAACCCCTTCGGGAAAACCGCCGAAATAACGGATCAGGACGGTCATGATCCCGCAGCCCAGGCCAAAAATAAATCTCCCTTTGGTCGTGACCGGCGCGGTCACATAATCGGTCGCCATAAAGAAAGCGCCGATCATCAAGCCGCCGCTCATGATCGCGAACCAAGGATCGTGGCCAAGCAGCCAGCTAAAAAGCGCAACGCTGCCGATAAAAGCGGCCGGCGCCGGCCAATCAATAACCCTGGTCAGCAGTAAAACTAATGCGCCGATCAAGATCGCCAGGACCGAAGTTTCGCCCAGTGATCCCGCCCGGTTGCCGATAAACAGGTCCCAGTAACCGGGCGCGGCTTGATGCATTTTGTTGACCAGGAAGAGCGGCGTTGCCGTCGTCACCGCATCGAACGGCCTAATCCAGGTCGTCATCGCCACCGGCCAGGAGGCGAGTAAAAACGCCCTGGCCGCCAGAGCCGGGTTAAAAATATTAAAACCGAGCCCGCCAAAAAGGACTTTAACTATGCCGATGGCGAACACCGCACCGATCGCCGCCATCCAGAGCGGGAATGTCGGCGGCAGGATCAGCGCCAACAGCAGGCCGGTAACAACCGCACTCCCATCCGCCGCTGTGATCGGCCTTTTCGCCAGCCACTGGCAGACCGCTTCGGTGATCACGGCAACCAGCGTAGTAAAGACGATCAAGACCAGCGCCGGCAACCCAAAGAAATAAACCCCGGCCGCCGCCGGGAAAAGGAGCGCCAGAACGACCACCCACATGATGCTTTTGGCATCAAATGGCAGCCGGATATGGGGTGAGACGGAAATATTAAAGCTCATCTGCAAACTGCCTTTCTTGTTTGCAGCTCTCTTTTTGCGATCTTAAAATATTGAACCAAATAGATCCGGCTGGGACAAACGTAAGCGCAGCAGCCGCATTCAATGCAATCGGCAACATGATACTCTTCGACCCTGGCCCAATCTTTGAGCTTGATAAAATCGGCCAGGAAATTAGGCGTCAGTCCGATCGGGCAGGCTTTGATGCAGCGGCCGCAGCGGATGCAGCTCTGCTCCTCATATTCCCTGACCTCTTTTTTACTCAAGACCAAAAGACAGGTCGTCGCCTTAACCACCGGCAGATCCAGTGAAGAAACCGCTAATCCCATCATCGGCCCGCCCATAATTAGCTTGGCGGCATCGTCCTTCAATCCGCCGCCATGCTCAATTATTTCCAAGAACGATGTGCCGATCCTCACCAACAAATTCTGCGGCTCCTTGACGCCTGAACCGGTGACTGTCACAACCCGATCGATCAGAGGTTTCCCCAATTTAATCGCTTCCGCAACCGCCACTGCCGTCCCGACGTTCTGCACCACCACCCCGACATCCAGCGCCAACCCTCCGGACGGGACTTCCCTGCCAAGGGTCGCCTTGATCAGCATCTTCTCCCCACCTTGCGGATATTTGGTTTTGAGGCTTTGAATTTCGAGTTTCGTATTTGTTTCGGATTTAGTATCCCTCGATTTCTCTCGGGATGGCTGGTATGGCGAGCTTGTCGAGCCATTTCGTATTTCGTATTTTAGCTTCTCAATTGCATCTTGCTTATTGTCTTCAACCCCAATGATAATCCTGTCCGCCCCGACCGCTTTAGCGATCGCTTTCGCTCCATAGAGCACGTCTTCGGTTCTCTCTAACATTATCCTATGGTCGGCAGTAATATAAGGCTCGCACTCACAGCCGTTGATGATGATCGCCCCGATCTTCTTTTCCGGCGGCGGGGAAAGCTTAACGTGGGTGGGAAAGGCGGCCCCGCCCAACCCAACGATCCCCGCTTCGCGCACGATCTTCCTGATCTGTTCCGGCGCCAGTTCATCGACCGACCATTTCCCGTCGTAGCGCGCTTCTTGGGGCGCGTTTTCACCGGCGTCGATCACGATCGCCGGGACATCAAAGCCGCACGGATTGGGCAGTTTTTCGATCTTGGTCACCCTGCCGGAGATCGGGGCATGGATCGGGGCAGCAACAAATTTGGCCGAGTCAGCGATCTTCTGTCCTTCATGGACTTCGTCCCCCACTTTAACCAGCGCTTCATTGGGACAGCCAAGATTCTGCTGCAAAGGAAGGACAACTCGTTTAGGTAACGGCAATTCCCGAACAGCTTTCTCAGCTGTTTCAGCTTTATGATATCCGAACGGATGAATGCCTCGCTTAAAAGTGCTCATAGATAAAAAGCAAACCGAGTGATTATAAATGATTCCTAAAGCTTTAGCAAGCCGGTTATCCGCGCGCGGGAGGTTTCGCGCCGCATGACATTTCTGTCATACCAGGCAACAAATAAAAAACTGCAGGCCAAAAAGGCCAGCGCAAAAACTATGCCGACCGCTTCCTGGGCCGCGTCAAAACCCAGAACTCTAGTCAGATAAGCGCCCAGCAGGTATCCGCCGGCCAAAAAAAACACCGGGACCAGATAAACGATAAAACTGGCCGCTACCACTTCGCCGGCCGGGATCTCGATTTCCACGATATCATCGCGCTGCGCGCCTATTTCATTTACCGCTTCGATCGCGACCATCCCCTCGGCAGCCGGGTGGCAAGCCTGGCATTTCTCGCAGGCCTCGTTTTTTTGCAGGGCAACTTCAACCAACCTCGGGGAAATAACTCGGACAACAACGCCCTGTTCTTTCATACGGCAAGCGGGTTAGACCGGGGCGTGCTTTTTCAGTATATTGACCAGGTCTTCGGGTTCAAATGGTTTGACGAGCACGTCATCGGTGCCGGCTGCCACGCACTTCTTCTTGATGTCCGGCACATCAAAGGCGGTGACAGCGATAACCGGGA
>JAQTLJ010000041.1 GCA_028714935.1 Candidatus Margulisiibacteriota bacterium
AGCCAACGAACTGACGATCGCCCCCAATTTAAAAGAGAGCGGGTCATAGACAAATTCCACTTCGTGCTTTCCTGGCGGCAGAGGGACCGCGCGGAACATATAATTCGCCCGGTAGATACGCGCTTCCCGGCCGTCCACATAAGCTTTCCAGCCGGGGTAAAACCATTCGCTCACGAACCAGTAACCGCCGGCGCCGGGCACATCCTCTTCCAAAATTATCTCCTCACGCGGCTTAAATTGCGGGCTGAAAATATGATCCAATATCTTCTGCCGGTCCTTCATGATCTTGGCTTTCGGCGCCAGAAACGCCCGCGGCAGGACATTTCTATTGCGGTATAAATAGATCTCCCCGCGCTTGATCATTTCCCGCCGCCGGCTAACCAGCTCATAGCCCGGCTGGAAAAACTCTCCCGGCGCGATCAAATACTTGACGTTCAACAGGTCCAGGATACTGATCCCCCGGAGAGAATCCAAAGTGTAAATACGATTGATCACCCGGTCCTGCTCTGCTCCACGGATCGATTCATAACCGTCAATATCTGCCAGCCCGTAAAGCATGTTTTGGTTGGAAGTCAACCGGTCGCGGATCGAGATCAGGGCTTTTTTATAATTATAAAACTCGCTGCCTGTCTCCTGGTGAGAACGCTTATAGATCTCCGGGGAAGCAAAATAACGAAAAACTGACCGGTCTTTTTTCAGTAGAGTAATATTCTCTGAGCCGACCTTATAATCATCTTCTTTGATCGAGAAGTTGGCCCCGATATTGGCCGTGAACAGGTCCAGGAAAACTAAAAATGCCAGGCCGGCAGTAAAATATTCCTTCCTGACTTTTCTGTAACAACTGGCGATCAGCCATAAGTTAATCGCCAACAAAAACAACAGGATTATCCCAAAATTGGCGATATCGCGGGGAACCGATATTGCCCTGACATACTTCTCCCAGCCCAAACTGATCTCTTCGCTGAATAACGGCCGCAAAACCGTAAATACCGCCTGCTGGTTTAAGTAGCCCCAGGCGAAGACACAAAATAATGGCACCAACAAAGCAAAAAGGACCATTATCGTTCTTTTCATCCTTGGCGTTTCTTCCCACAGCAGGTCGCTGCCCAACCCGCAAAGCAGGGAAACGATAAAGACCAGGATAAAAGTGAATTTTATCGGATAGCGGAACAGGTTAAAGCCGGGAATGAATTTATAAAGCAGAAAATAAACAGGGATCGGCGAATAAGAACCGATCAAGATAAACAAGACCAGGACGATCCCCGCACCCAACCAGAAGATCCGGCGGTCTTTATGTAAAAAGAGCGCAAATAATGAGAGATAAGCCGGCACCATCCCCAAATAAGGGAATTTGGTCCAATCTCTCTCCACCCAGGGCAATGCTGTAACATGGAAAAAATATGGGAAAATAAAACCGATCAATTTGCGCGGCTGAAAAGAGAAATAACTGGCTTCCCGAAATGAGATGCCTCCCGCCCGGGCTGAATGCATCAGGAGCTCAACAAAAGGGAACAGTTGAACGGCTGAGATCAAAATCGCCGTTATCCCGCTCAATAAAAGTATTGATATCCCCTTCCCCACCTCCCGCCACCGGCCAAACCGGGAAGCCACAAGGTAGCCGATCAGGAGCCAACCGGTGCCGTAAAGGATCGTCGGTTCGCCGCCGAGGAACATACAAGCCAGGAATATACCCGTTAAAGCAACGTTGGTAACAAGTAACGTGTAACGCGAATCTCTTAAGGCACGCCGGTAAAACAAGAAAACCAGAGGAAGCCAAATTATTGATGATAAAGTCGTAGGCATATGTAAAACGGATAGCGTGTAACCGGAAAAAGCATAAACGAGGCCGCTGCCAAATGAGGCGAAAGTCGATATTTTCAGCTCCCGGCAAAACAGATACATAAAGAACGCAGCCAGGGGGAAATGGAGTATCAAGAACCAGCTGAAAGCACGATCAAATGGGAAAACATAATAGAGCAAAGAAAAAGGATAAAAGACCCCGGGTTGGAGCACTGCCAGAAAAGGAAACCCCATTGAAATATGGGGATTCCACAAGGGGATGTGGCCGGCTTTAACCACCTCTGCCATGACAAAACGATAAGGATAAAAATAAAAGGTCAGGTCGCTAAAGCAGAATAAATACCCCTGAAAAGCTTCCCGCCAAAACCAAAATAGCGAGATCCCCAGGAAAGCCAATAAAACCAGAGCTTTCTTCATGTTAAAGAGTATAGCATAAAAAAATGATGGCTCCGGAAACGGAGCCATCATAATCAGACAGACTTATAAGTCTACTGGTTACCAGCTTTGACGTCCACCAACGGTGGTGTTGATCCAAACTTGTCCTGAGCCGCTGTCATATCTCCAGCCGGTGCCGGCAGCGGTCGGGGCAGTGCCTAAGGTAATCGAGCTGCTGTTGGTATAGGGTTCCATCGGGATCCTGTTGTCCGCGAACATACTGGTATAAACGCTGGCCGGGAAAACTGCGCTGCCGTAAGCAGCATTGCTGGCGTAGGTAATAGCTACGGAAGCACGTAAGCTGCCCAATGACGCCCTGGCGGCATTTTCCCTCGCGATCGCAGAAAGATCAATGAACCGCGGCAATGCGGTCGCAGCTAAAATACCCAGAATAACGATCACCATTACTAATTCGATCAGGGTAAAACCTCTTTTCATTTCTAATCTCCACCTCCTGAGAAAATTTTAACATACGCCCGCCCTTTGTCAAGCCAACTTCTGTACATAAAAAACAAAGGCTCCGGTACCGGAGCCTTTGTAAATAGACAGACTTATAAGTCTACTGGTTACCAGCTTTGACGTCACCAACGGTGGTGTTGATCCAAACTTGTCCTGAACCGCTGTCATATCTCCAGCCGGTGCCGGCAGCGGTCGGGGCAGTGCCTAAGGTAATCGAGCTGCTGTTGGTATAGGGTTCCATCGGGACCCTGTTATCCGCGAACATGCTTTCATAAACGCTGGCCGGGAAAACTGCGCTGCCGTAAGCAGCATTGCTGGCGTAGGTAATAGCTACGGAAGCACGTAAGCTGCCCAATGACGCCCTGGCGGCATTTTCCCTCGCGATCGCAGAAAGATCAATGAACCGCGACAATGCGGTCGCAGCTAAAATACCCAGAATAACGATTACCATTACTAATTCGATCAGGGTAAAACCTCTTTTCATTATCAAGTTTCACCTCCTTTTCCCTTGAAATTCTAACATACGCCCACCCTTTGTCAAGCAACTATCGCCGATTAATAAGATAGGCGCTAAAAAAAAGATAAATACTGACGACGAGCAAGATAACCCCGAAAACCTTGCGCGAACCCATGATCAACTCATCAGCTGAAAAAACCAGCTTGTCAAAAAGATTGGACAGCCAGAACAGCCAGTTTGGCAAAAACAGATAGAAGAACCCGGTTAACAGGCAAAGCAGCCAGACCGGTGTTATGTACCACAGCTCGGGATAAAAAGAGACTAAATAGATCAACCAAACCCCAATAAAAACCAGCAATAATCCGACCCAGATCTTGGCTTGACTAAGCCTGTCGTCCAGATATAACACTATCGTGTTCCCTGCCTGCGACAACCGATGCAATAATCCCGGCGTAAAAATAATAAACAGGCCGAACAGTAGACAAATCAAGCCGCTGACCGTTAAATACATCATTTGTCTCCGTTATTATTTGGTCAGCAAAAAAGCTGAATAAAAAAGATAAATTGCCGAAACCAGAAGAATGACCCCCAAACTTTTTCTCGCGCCGATAATCTGCTCATCGGTCGACATTAAAAGTAAAGAGGAAACATTTGAAAGCCAATCCAGCCAACCAGGCATAAAAAGGTACAACAGGCCAAATAAAAGGATCAACGTGCCGACGATATGCAGATACCAGAGCTGGGAATAACTAAAGGCGACCGAGATTATCCACCCGCCGATGATCACCATGGCGATTCCCGCTGGCATCCTTATCGCCTTCAATTTTTCATCAATAAAATTGACCGGTTTATTAAACACCTCACCCAAAACAGCGATCAGATCGCGAGAAAACAGCAAAAGCAGGGAAAACACCAGAGCAATGATCCCGATTACCAGCAACCATTCCATAAAATTTTCAGCCTCCTTCTAAAGACAACCGCGCCTGTTCGTCAAGATCAAAAGTTCTTATAAACTTTGACCAGATCCCACATCGGCATAAATATACCCAAAGCAAAAATAAGCAAAAAGACCGCCAGGATGCCAATCAGGATCGGCTCTAGTAGCGGCGTCAAATTTTTAATGGTGTAATCAGCTTCCCGGTCAAAATAATCGGCGACCTTGTTCAGCATTTTCTCCAGCGTCCCGGCTTTTTCCCCGATCGCGGCCATGGAGATCGCGATCGGTGGAAAGACCTTGCTGCCTTTCATCGGTTCGGTCAGATTTTTCCCCTTGGCCACCTGCTCGCGGATATCAATGATCACCTTGGAGATCACCTTATTTTCCGCCGTGGCGGAAGAGATCGTCAACGCCTCCAGAATAGGGATGCCGCTGCCCATCATCGCCGCCAGCATCCGGTTGAACCTTGATAAATATATCTTGGCAAAAAGCGCGCCGAAGATCGGCGTTGAAAGGACAAAACGGTCCCAGGAATATCGCCCCCTCTCCGTGCTTAAGAACCGGTTAAAAAGATAGATCGCGGCTATTGCAACCGACAAGATCATCCACCAGAAATGACTGACCACGTAATTTATTCCCATCAGGATCCGTGTCGGCAGCGGCAGGTCCGCCTTGAAGGAGCCGAAGAAAGAGGCGTAGCGCGGGATGACGAACGTGGTCATAATGATAAAAGCGCCGATCAGCGTGATCCCCACGATCATCGGATAACGCGAAGCGGTCTTGATCTTATTCCCGGTTTCATAATCCTTTTCCAAAAGATTTGAGATCCGGTCAAGCACTTCATCCAGGATACCGGCGCTCTCGCCGACCCGGACCATGTTGGTCATCATCGGGGAAAAAACTGCCTTATGTTTTTCCAAAGCATCGGAAAAAGACACTCCCGACTCCACATCGGTCCGCACCGCCAAGATAACATTTTTAAAATTCCCATTCCTGACCTGCTCATGGACCGCATCCAAGCCTTCGATCAACGGGACCCCGGCTTCCAAAACCGAAGCCAATTGCCGGGTAAAAACTATCAGGTCTTCAGGATCGACTTTTTGAAAAGTGGCGCGCCATTTCTCAAATTTCGCCAATATACCCGATTCCACCTGGGAGATGGAGATCGGCATAAAACCATTCTTTTCCAGCTGGACGGCAACCGCCCTGGAATCTTCCGCCTCCATCGTCCCGTCCGTCAGGACTCCGTAACGGTCCCTGGCTTTATAATAATAACTAGTCAAGCAGTGTCACCCTCATTATCTCGTCCGGGGTCGTGGTCCCCTCCAGCATTTTCAGGATCCCGTCCTCTTTGAGCGTTTTCATCCCGCCCTGGATCGCCGCCTGCCTGATCTCGGCGGCATTCGCCCGGTTTAAGATCAAATTGCGGATCTTATCGTCCACCGCCAGCACTTCGAACAAACCCATGCGTCCTTGATAGCCGCTGCCGCGGCAAGCCTTACAGCCTTTGCCGCGATAAAATTTGTATTCCTGATCAGGCTTTAAGTTGAATTTATCCAGCAGTTCTTTCGGCGGGCTATAAGGCACTTTACACCGCGGACAAATGGTCCTGATCAGCCGCTGCGCGATCGCCGCCGCCATGGCCGAAGAGGTCAGGAACGGTTCGATCCCCATATCCACCAATCGGGTCAATGTCCCGACCGCGTCATTGGTATGAAGGGTGGAAAACACAAGATGGCCGGTCAGGGCCGATTGGATGGCGATCCTGGCGGTTTCCAGGTCCCTGATCTCGCCTACTAGGATGACGTCGGGATCCTGGCGCATCATTGAACGCAAGGCGTTGGGAAAATCAATCCCCGCCTTCGGGTTGATCTGAGATTGACGGACCCCGGCCAGCTCATACTCAACCGGATCCTCAATGGTCATGATATTTTTTTCCGGCGTGACAATATGATGGAGCGTGGAATAAAGCGTCGTTGTTTTACCTGAACCGGTCGGACCGGTGACCAGAATGATGCCATAGGGCAGTTTAACGATCTCCTCAAACCGCCTAAGGTTCTCTGCTGAAAAACCGAGATCTCCCAGGCTGAGGCGCATACTGCTTTTATCTAAAAGCCGCATGACGACCGATTCGCCATAGATCGTCGGAAAAGAAGACACCCTGACATCGGCTTCTTTGCCTTCCGCGCTCAGCTCGAAACGCCCGTCCTGAGGCATGCGCGATTCAGAAATATCCATCCGCCCCATGATCTTGATGCGGGAAACGATCGAGGCCAGCAGATGATTTGGGGCGGTCGAAACATCATGCAGCGAGCCATCCACCCGATAGCGGATGCGCACCTGTTTTTCCGTCGGTTCAATGTGGACATCAGACGCCTTTTCCGCCATCGCGCGCAGAATTAAGAGGTTAACCAGTTTAACAACCGGCGCATCGGCCGCTGTCGCCCCGGTCGGGATCTTGGCCACTTCTTCTTCAACCGGGCCGACCTCTCTAACCAGGTCCTCTACTGACCCGGCCACCCCGTAATACGAATTGATCGCCTGTTCAATATCCTTGGAGGAAGCGATCATGGGCTCAATATCACACTTGCTCTTGCTGCGCAGCTCATCAAACGCCAGGATATCAAAGGGGTCAACGGTGGCCACAGTCAGCACGTCTCCAACTTTAAACAGCGGCATGATCAGGTATTTCTTGGCGGTGGCATAAGGCACTAAATTGATGACTTTCTTGTCGACTAAATAAGTGGCCAGATCAACGCGGGGGATATCCATTTCCTTCTCCAAAAAAGAGATCAAGGCGTCCTCATTCACCAAATTTCTTTTAAGGATGCTTTTAACCAAAGTGCCGCCGCTTTTTCTCCCCTCTTCGATCGCCGTTTTGATCTGACCTTCGTTCAGCAGGCCGCTTTTTAATAATGATTCGCGCAGAGACTTGCTTTTATCGACCATAATATCAACCTTGCTCCTCAACACCCTGCTTGGCTAGCAGTTCTTTGACTTTTAGGAGGATCATCCCGGATTCGAACGGCTTGGTCATATAGAAATCCGCTCCGGTTTCCATGCCCATTTCCCTGTCCTTTTCCCGGATCTTCGCCGTTAGCATAATAATCGGAATGGAACTGTAGCTTTCATCGAATTTCAACATGCGGGCGACTTTAAAGCCATCGATTTTTGGCAGCATAATGTCCAGAATGATCAGGTCCGGCTTTTCTTTGCGCGCTTTTTCCAGCGCCTCCTGTCCATCAACGGCAGTCAAAACCGAATATCCCTGACCCTTTAACATCACCGTCAATAACTCAATAATATCCGCTTCGTCATCGACGATCAATATTCTTTTTTCCGCTTCAGCCATATTAACCTGCGCTGATTATAACACACGTGTTATAATAATGTAAGAGGTGATTTCGTTGCAAAAAGAGAGAGCGGTTCTGGCGGGAACCGACCCTGCTACTCTGGCAGAGCTCGGCCGATTGGCCGACACGGCCGGCGCGGAGATCGTCGGTCAACTTACCCAAAAAAGGTTAAAGCCTGATCCAAAATATTTCATCGGTTCTGGGAAACTTGAGGAATTGAAGGCGCTGGCCGCTGCCAACCAAGCCGATCTGGTCGTTTTCGACGCCCCGCTGACCCCTTCGCAGGAAAGAAATCTTGAGGATGCTTTAGGCCTCAAAGTGGTCAATCGGACCGAGCTGATAATCGATATTTTTGCCCAGCATGCCAGAAGCCGGGAAGGGAAACTGCAGGTTGAGCTGGCGCAATCCAATTTTCGGCTGACGAGGTTGACCGGTCACGGCGTCCAGATGTCGCGGCTCGGCGGCGGGATTGCCACGCGGGGCCCCGGCGAAACCAAGCTGGAGTATGACCGGCGCCGCATCAAAAAACGGATCTCCGAACTCAATCGCGAGATCGATAAAGTTCGCCGGGAGCGTTCCCTGCGGCGGGCCAAGAGACGGCTCAGCCATCTGCAGCTGGTCGCTCTGGTCGGTTATACCAACTCGGGAAAATCAACTCTGCTCAACACCTTGAGCCGGGCTGATGTCCTGACGGCGGATAAATTATTCGCGACTCTTGATCCAACCACCAGGCGGCTCCGTCTTTCCTCCGGGCTTAACATTCTCCTGACGGATACCGTCGGTTTTATCCGGCACCTCCCCCACCAGCTGGTCACCGCTTTTCGGGCGACGCTCGAAGAAGTCTCCGAAGCTGACCTGCTCTTGCACGTGGTCGATATCTCACAACCGGATTTTGAAGGTCAAATCGCCGCGGTTTTCACGGTCCTGGAAGAACTAAACTGCGCGGTCAAACCAATGATCACTGTTTTTAATAAGCTGGACTGCCTGGGGAAAGACCCGGAGAAAAAATTACTGGAAAAATACCGGCCAGCTGTCGCTATTTCGGCTTATTATGGAACGGGCCTGGATAAGCTGGAGGAACTGCTGGTTAAATCTCTCTCCCAACCGCCTGAGCAACCGCCCGCAACTGCCGCATAAGTACGGTAAAAGTCTCCGGTTTCAATGACTGCGGGCCGTCGGAAAATGCCTCGTCCGGATGGGGGTGGACCTCGATCAACAGGCCGTCCGCTCCAGCCGCCACCGCCGCCTTGGACATTGGGGCGAC
>JAQTLJ010000042.1 GCA_028714935.1 Candidatus Margulisiibacteriota bacterium
CGGCCGGGGAGAGCCGGAACTGGTCGAGACCGGCCGGATGATCACGGTCGGGGAATATTCGGGGATCAAAGGTTTCCGCAATGTCTTCGACAAATTTGAAGTCGAATTCAAGAACGACGCCGAAGCGACCAGGATCCTGGAATTGGTCCGTTACGCCAATGTCCATACGCAGAAACCGTTGACCCGGGAAGAATTGACCTTTGTCGCTAAATATCCGGACCAGGTTAAGAAGATCATGACCGTTACCCCTCCCTAGGAGGGAATAACCAATGACCAAGATACAAGCTCCAAAAATAGGAATTATTATCGGCAGCCGATCGGACTTGCCGGTGATTGAAAAAGCGGAAAAACAGCTTAAAGAATTCGGGATCGCTTACGACGTTACTTCCGCTTCCGCTCATCGCACGCCGAAGAACGTTGAAAACTATGCTAAAACCGCCGAGCAGAAATACGATCTGATAATTGCCGCGGCGGGGATGGCGGCGGCGCTTCCCGGGGCGGTGGCTGCTCATACCACCTTGCCGGTGATCGGCATACCGATTCATTCCAAGGGCCTGGGCGGACATGACGCCCTGTTTTCCATTGTTCAGATGCCGCCTGGGGTGCCGGTAGCAACGGTGGCGATCGACGGGGCCAGGAACGCGGCCGTTCTGGCGGCACAGATATTAGCTTTAAAATATCCCCAACTGAAAGCGAAGCTTAAAAAATTCAAGGCCAAGTTAGCCCATGCTTGACGTAGTTGTCGGGATCGTCGTTGCTCTGTTCATTCTGCTGGGCGCGCGCGAAGGGATCGCCAAATCGCTCGGCAGTTTGGCCATGGTCTTTGTGGCGCTCTTTCTGGCGGGGAGTGCGATCGGGATACTGGGCCAGAGCAATGCTCAATTCAACGACCCGCAAAATACCGCAACTATTTTGACTTTTCTTTTTGTTTGGCTTGTTGTTTATTTAATTCTCGATCTGTTGCTTATCTTACTTCTAAAGAAAATAATTAATATCACCGTGCTGGGACCGGCTGATAAGATCGGAGGATTAATTATCGGCGGGTGCAAGGGAATAATGATCTGCGGCGTCATCCTGCAACTGATCATTGGCTTGCCGATCTCAGCCGATTCAAGAGCGCAAATAGTGAATTCGCCGCTGGCGAGTTTTTCGATCGCAGCTTATCAATGGGCGTATCCTTATACGAAACAGTTCGTGCCGGCGGTCAACAGCTTCAAGCAAAACCTGATCAAACAGCTTGATCAAACAGATACACAGAAAGCTGAAGAGCAGCCGGGGTCGGGGGAATTTGTCGAGAAAGTGATGAAACAGGAGCCGGTCAAGACGGACGCGGATAAAAAGATAATGAAGCTCCTAAAGGAACAAAAGCTCCTGCCCGATGCCCCGGAGAAAAAATGAAATATTTGGTTTTGATCGGCGACGGGATGTCCGATCACCCGCTGAAAGAATTAAAAGGCAAAACCCCGCTGGAAGCAGCTAAGACCCCGAATCTGGATTTCCTGGCGCAAAATGGCTTGTGCGGCTGGGTCAGCAACGTCCCCAAAGGGATGGAGCCAGCTTCTGATGTGGCCAATATGAGCATTTTCGGTTACGACCCGAAAAAATATTACACCGGACGCGGCCCGCTGGAAGCCGCCAGCCTGGGGGTGAGGATCGCAAGGGATGAGGTGGCTTTCCGCTGTAATCTGGTGACGGTCAGGGACCGGAAAATGAAAGATTTTACCGCCGGGCACATCAGCACAGCCGAAGGCACGAAGATCATCAGGGCGCTTGACCGGAAGCTCGGTTGCCGTGAGATCAAATTTTATCCTGGCTTAAGCTACCGTCATCTTTTGGTCATAAAAACCACTTTAGCCTGCGCTGCGGTCAAGACCACCCCGCCGCATGATATAACTAATAAAAGAATCGAACCTTATTTACCGCAGGGAAAAGGGGCGGAAGTTTTACTCCAGCTGATGAACGAGAGCGAGGTCATCTTACACGACTTGCCAACCAAGGCGACAATGATCTGGCCGTGGAGCCCCGGCCAAACGCCAAAAATGCCCCCGTTCAGGAAGCGCTACGGGAAAAAAGGGGCGATCATTACGGCGGTCCACCTTTTAAAGGGCCTGGGAAAAGTCCTGGGGATGGAAGTGATCAATGTCCCGGGGGCGACCGGCTATCTTGATACCAATTATCAGGGGAAAGCGGGATACGCTTTGAAAGCGCTGCGAAGAAATGACATTGTTTTTGTCCATGTCGAAGCACCGGATGAAGCTGGTCACGAAGGAAATATTAGGCATAAGATTCGAGCAATTGAGGATTTCGATCGATTAGTAGTTGGAACGATATTGAAAGCATCCCGGATCACCGGCTCACCGGATGTCCGGATCCTCGTTCTGCCCGATCATCCGACGCCGATAAAAGCCATGACGCATACGGCGGAGGCGGTGCCGTTCGCGATCTATGGGGAAGGGATTGGGGGACAGGGAATAGGGGTTAGGGGATTTAATGAGAAAGAAATCAGAAAGTCAAAGCTGAAAATTCAAAAAGGCGATATATTATTAGGAAAATTCCTTGGAGGGGAACTATGAGAATTGCAATCATCGGATTGGGGCTGATCGGCGGCTCGATAGGATTGGCGCTCAAGCGGCTGGGAAATAATGAAATCAGGATAGTGGGTATTCCCCGCCGGGAGGAGACGCTTAAGAAAGCGCTGGAGATCGGGGCGATCGATGAGGGGACGACCGACCATGTTAAGGGTGTGGTGGCGGCAGACATGGTTTTTGTCTGCACACCGATCAATTTGATCGTGGAAATCATCAAGGAAATAGCGCCTAATTTAAAAAAGGGCGCCATTGTTACTGATGTCGGCAGCTCAAAGCAGGAGATCGTTTCCCAGGCGGAAAAAAGCCTGCCGAAAGGCGCCTATTTTATCGGCGGTCATCCGATGGCGGGGAAGGAAACGACCAAGCTGGAAGCGGCCGATCCGCAGCTCTTTAAAGATAAAGCCTGGATCTTGACCAAAACTTCAAAAACCAGCCAAAGGGCACTGGATAAAGTCAAAGAGGTCGTCGGGTGGCTGGGTGGTTCGGCCCTGGAAATCGATCCCAAGACCCATGATCTGGTAGTGGCAGCCGTTAGTCATATGCCGCTGGCGGCGGCGGCTTCGATCGTCAATGCGGTTGCCGGCGAGCCGGAGAAAGAACTGATGGGGAAATGCGCTGCTTCCGGTTTCCGTGATACAACACGGGTCGCTTCAGGCGACCCGATCCTCGGCGTGGATATGTTCCTGACCAATAAAAAGGCGGTCTTGAAACTTATCGGGGCGTTTAAGAGGTCGTTATTGCAGCTAGAGAAGCTGATCAAGCAAGGTGACGGGGAAAAGATACGCAAAGAATTAAGTCGCGCGAAAGAATTCAGGGACGCGGTCTTTTAGTCCTGGCAGTTCCCCAGGGAAAAACGTGGATCATTTTGTTTGAGCTCAAGCGCGCTGGTCAGGGCATTTAAGGTTGTCTTGCCGAATTTCCGTCCGCTCCAGCCGCTTTCCCTGTCAATGCCGCCCCAATCTTGCAGGCATTTAACTGCCCCGGCCGTTTCATCACCGTAAAGGCCGAACCGAAAATCGTCGGGACTGGTTTTGATCAGGTCCAGGGCATAAAGGCCCCGCTGGATGATGCTGAAAGATATTTGGCCGTTTTCTGTTAAGCCCTCAAGGCTTTTATGTAAAAAGCAAAACTTTCCTTCTTTCATTCTTTGCAGGGCAGGATTCTTTTCGATCTCATCTAAAACAGCTGATGGGGAGAAATCGGACGAGGAGTTCCTTCTGCAGCCTTGGGGGCTGATCCCCAATAATCCCAGTCCGATAGCCCCCCAAAAAATAGTTTTTACGACATTTCTTCTAGCCAGATCGCATTTCATTACCATTTTATTGCACCTGGGTATTTATCGTCCCTTTTCATGGAAAATTTCAGTCGATGATGGTAAAATGAAACGAAATGAAAACGCTTAAAATCAATCCTTTAAAGGGCGGGACAAAGGAACTTCTTGTCCCTGGCGACAAATCGATCTCCCACCGGGCGGTTATGCTCGGGTCAATCGCTAAAGGCGAAACGGTCGTCAATAATATTTTATTGAGCGCAGATTGTCTGGCCACGATCGATTGCTGCCGCCGGCTGGGTATAAATATTAAGATCCATGGCACCAGGTTGATCATTGACGGGAAAGGCCTGTTTGGCTTGAAACAGCCGCAAGGGACACTTGATGCCGGAAACTCTGGGACAACGATCCGGTTGATCTCCGGGATCCTGGCCGGTCAAAACTATGAGGTCAATATTACCGGTGACGAATCGGTCCAAAAGCGGCCGATGGGGCGGATCGCCAAGCCCTTGAGGCTGATGGGGGCGAGCATCGAAGGGCGCATGTCTGGCAATGAGATCTTTGCGCCGCTTACGATCTTTGGCGGCGATCTAAAAGCGATCGCCTATGAGCTACCGGTCGCCTCGGCGCAGGTCAAGTCGGCGGTCCTTTTAGCCGGACTTTTTGCCGACGGAGAAACGTCGGTCATTGAAAAGGTGCGCTCCCGCGATCATACCGAGCGGATGCTCGAACATTTTGGCGTTGTGGATTCGCGTTACGCGTTACGCGTTACCGGACGAAGGGAATTTGAGGGTGTTGAAATAGATGTCCCCGGCGATATTTCGTCAGCCGCGTTTTTCCTGGTGGCGGGCGCGATAATCAAGAATGCGGAGTTACGAATTATGAATGTCGGTGTTAACCCGACCAGGACCGGGATCATAGATGTGCTGCATCGGATGGGCGCCAGGCTGGAGATCGAGAATGAAAGGCTGCTGTCTGAAGAGCCAAGGGCGGATATTATAGTTAAAAGTTCGGAGTTGGGGGCGGTTAGACTTGATGGAGAGATCATTCCGAGGATCATTGATGAAATACCGATCATCGCGGTCGCGGCAACGCAAGCCAAAGGAGCGACCGAGATAAGGGGCGCCAGAGAGCTGCGGATCAAAGAAAGCGACCGGATCAAAACGGTTGCTTCGGAACTCCGGAAATTCGGCGCCAGCGTCGAAGAACTGGACGACGGGCTGAGGATCGAAGGGCCGACCAGGTTGAAAGGGGCCAGGATCGACAGCCACGGCGACCATCGGATTGCTATGGCGATGGCGATTGCCGGGCTGGCGGCGGAGGGGGAAACTGTCATTGAAAATGCCGAATGCGTCGAGACCTCTTTTCCGGGATTTGACAATATTTTATCTTCTTTAGCCGCCTGAACTGAAATTCAGTTAAAATTCTTCCGACAGATATCTTGCGATGAAGATCTACGATCGTACTGTCAGAGGGATGTTAGCGGCCCCCCAAAAAGCTCACCTAGGGAGGCTGGCGGATCAAAGGCTGTTCGAAAAAAAGCGATCGATCCAAACCTGGATCAAAGAACTGCCGCCGGTCGAAATTACCGATCGTAGCAACCGAAGCTTTTACCCGGGACTGGCCAGGGACCTGGAAAGGCTGCTGGTCATGCCCCGCGGCAGCCTGCAGCTTGAAGATAAAACTTTCACTTCTTATCGAAAGAAGACGCAGTTAACCACTGTTTCTTTCAACGGCAACCCCTGGCTGATATTAAAGATCTTTGTAGATAACACCGTTGCGCATTCCGTCCTGCGGGCTTACAACGAAGCTGAAGGCTGCGAAAGTTTTTCTTCGATCCCCGGAGTTGTTTCTCCCAAATTGATCGTCCAAGCCAAATTGAGCGGCAAAGCCGCGCCACCATATGCGATTCTGGTCGGGGAATCGGTCGTCAGCGGGATATCGCTTTTAAACTGGCTGGAGCTGGGAGCGAAGAAAGATGGGGAAGAACGGACCGCGTTTATCGGTCGAGCGGAAGATCTGACCAGGCAATGTGCCGAGATGATCCAAAGAGTGCATCTGGATCAGCCCGCTCCGGAAGACCAAAAAAGCATTTTGCTGCCAGAAGTTTTGGAAGCTGAAGCGGTCGACATCCTGGATAAAATGGAATCGGCGGTCATCAGCCGGGAGGAAGCGGCCCGGATCAGGCGGTTTTTGAGATGCAATCGACAATTCGCGTCCCGTATCTACCGGGTTAGGGCGCACCGGGATTTTACGACCAACAACATCCTTTTTTCCGATACCTACGACACCGTGGGGATCATTGACCTGGAAAAGTCGGGCAGCGAATATCCCGGGAAAGATATCAGCAAATTCACAGAATCTCTTGTTATTGACGGCCCGAATATCGGCCTGAGAGAAGAAGAAGCGGATAATTTGGGCGAGACATTTAAGCAGGCTTACTGGCAGAGCATGTCTTTCCCGAATTTCGGCAATTTCTTAAGAATGGTCAAGTTTTACCAGGTTTATACGATCTTATCCTTTATTGATTATGACCTGAGGGATCAGTTCAGGGCGAATGTTTTGGCTGCCCGTCTACGCAAAGTGATTGCGTCATGATATAATCGGTCCATGCAAAACCGGTTTAAACTCCGTATCTTTTACAAAGACACCGATGCAGAAGGTGTTGTTTACTACGCCAATTACCTCGGTTACTTTGAGCAAGGACGGACAGAACTTTTGCGGCAGATGGGAGTAAACCTCAAGGAGCTGAAAGAGAAGCAGGGGATCGTCTTTGCTGTTACTAAGGTTGAGTGCGATTATAAAGCCCCTGCCCAGTATGACGACGAACTGCTCGTAACGACGGAGATCAAAGAAAAAACGCCTGTCAGAATTATTTTTAAGCAAGAAGTATTGAGAGGAGAAAACGTCCTGGTCTCTGCACTGATCACCCTTTGCGCGATCAGCCTGAATGATTTTAAACCGACCCGGTTGCCTGCTGGAATTGCCTGATCGCCTGCAGATCGATGCACCGCAAGTATCTCAGGTGAGACAAGACCGGCTGAGGAACATCTTTTAGCATTGCCTCATCACGAAAAAGAATAGTTTCGCACGCATAAGCGAAGCATTCGCTGGCAAAAACCCTGAAATCCCGCTCCTGCCAGTGCCGCGGACCATAGTATTTTGGCGAGAGCTCAGTTAAATGATACTGTTGCATACAGACCTGTGAAACCTGCTGGTAAAAAGGGTGGTTTTTATGTTGATGCGGCATGTTCGGGTCCAACGAAAGCCGATACCAATGGAGCAGGTTCTTGGCAAAATCAAGGCGCTCCTGTTCGGTTATGCCGCCGCCGATAAAGATGTCGTGGGCGATCTCATGGGCCAGGGAAATTGGGCTATGGTCTTCCGGCAGGATAATGTTTCGCGAGCGGTCGGGCAAATAAGGGATCTCCCCGCAGATCGCGGCCTCATTGTCGCCGTTACTGGCTAAGGGATATATTCCCCCTTCGGCCGTGGTCCCGCAAGCTGCGGCAAACCGCCGAAAATTTTCCCTGTCCAGTAAAAGGATATTGGCTCCGGCGCGGAAGTGGGACGGATTAAAGCCAAGTTCGCGGAACAGCTCCAGGGTCAGGGGGATAACGCGAAAAGAAAAAAGCTGGCCGCGGAATTTAATATCGGCAGTGGGTGCGCTTCTGGCTCGTTCGGCCAGTCGGCAAGTGGTTACTCTGGGTAATCCTTCAGTTGTTATCGTCATAGATGATCCTGTATATATATCGTATAAAATCAGGATAAATTGCAGTTTTTTTAAAAAGTAAGGGAAAGGATATTTTCAATATGCGGGGTGTGGGGGAACATATCGAGCGGCTGGCATTGTTCGATCTTATAGCCGAACGCCTGCAGTTGTTCGACATCAAACCTATGGGTCAGCGGGTTGCAGGAAACATAGACGATCTTTTTTGGCTTGATCTCGCCGATCTTTTGCAGGGCTTTCTTATGAACGCCGGGCCTTGGCGGATCGAGAATTATCGTTTCAAATTTTCCGGCGAGTGATTTGAGGATGTCTTCAACCCGGCCGGTAATCCCGGTAAAATTGTTTATGTTATTGAGCTTGGCGTTGGATTCTGACAATTCTGTCGCGGCTTGATTCTCTTCAATGCCGATGACCTGTTTTGCCTGCTGTGCCAGAAAAAGCCCGATGCTGCCGGTCCCGGAAAACAGGTCGAGCAGGGTTTCGCCCCCTTCAAGGTCGGCAAAAGCCTTAACGATCTCAAGGAGTTTGTCCGCTTGTTTGGTATTGGTCTGAAAAAATGATTGGATCGGTATTTTAAATTTGTTCCCGCCAAGAGATTCGAGGAGATGGTCCTGGCCAAAGCTCCGCTGGATCTCACCGTAAGACCTGTCAGCCGGGGAGAGATTGATGCTCCAGGTCACTCCCTGGGCCAGGTCCTGGACCTTTTCCCAGAGCGCGGCGAGCGGAAATTCTCCCTGGTCGGAGGTCAGGATATTTATGACGCTATTTTTGACGTTTTTTCCTTCGCGGATAACAGCATGGCGCATGATCCCAGCTTTATAATTAGCCAGCTTTTTCCAGGAAACAAAATAACGCAGCCGGTCAACGATCGCGTTGCTTTCTTCCGACATCAGCCAGCATTTATCAATGTTAATTATATTATCGCGATCATCTTTGAGGCCGAGCGAATAATCAGGCCCGAAAGCAAAATCCATCCGGTTGCGGTAAAAATATTCCTTGGGGGAGGGAATGATCGGGTAGCAGACATGAAACAGAGCCCTGACCTTTTCCTCTTTAAGCTTCAACTGCTCTTCGTA
>JAQTLJ010000043.1 GCA_028714935.1 Candidatus Margulisiibacteriota bacterium
TCCTCGAGGTCTTGAGGCAGCCGCTGGAAGACGGCAAAGTCACGATCTCCCGCGCTCATTCGACACTGACTTATCCCGCCCAGTTCATGCTGGTCGCGGCCATGAATCCGTGCCCGTGCGGCAATTATATGGATCCCATCAAACAGTGCACCTGCACACCTTATAAAGTCCAGCATTACTGGGGCAAGCTTTCCGGGCCGCTCTTGGACCGGATCGACCTGCACATTGAAGTTCCCCGTTTAAAAAAGGAGGAGCTGGCGGCACAGCCCGACGGTGAGCCGTCAAAAGCGATCCGCGAACGCGTAGCAGCCGCCCGCCGGGTCCAGCAAGAGAGGTTTAAGGGGAGTGATACTTACTGCAATGCGCGCATGACGCCCCGGCAGATGAAAGAAGCCTGCCGGCTGGAAAAAGAGGCGCAGGAACTGTTGAAATCGGCGATCCTCCACCTGCAGCTTTCGGGCCGAGCCTATGACCGGATCCTAAAAGTGTCGCGCACGATCGCCGACCTGGACGGCTCGGCGGTGATCGAGGCGCGGCATGTGGCGGAAGCAACGCAATATCGGGCGCTTGATCGCCGGGGGGGTGAAGGTAGTGTATAAAGTAGTGTATCAGCTTCCATATAATTGCATTCGCGAGATCTATATGCGGTCGGATGAACTGCAAGCCTGGTTACGCTGGAATTGGCTTAAGGAACGAATTATCAGTTATGAAAAGGTCTTTTAGGCGGAAGTTCCAAAATTACTAGCAGAGGAGGTGAGAGCAATGGATGAAAATGGGAGCAAGGCGAAAGAATTATTCAATCGCATGGTTAAAGCCGGGCGCAGGACGTATTTCATTACTGTCAAAGAAGCCAAGAATAACAAAAAATATTTAACTTTGACCGAAAGCAAACTGGTCGAACAAAATAAGTTCGACCGTTCCAGCGTCATGATTTTTCCGGAAAAGCTTGGTGATTTTGCCAGTGCGTTTGCGGAAGCCTGTCAGGTAGCCGCTTAATTGTTAACAGCCGGGCGCTCCACCCCGGGGTGCCCGGCAATATATATCGAGGAGGCATAAACGTGCATAAGACCCATGATTACCAGAAGGGCGTGCGGATTTTAGAGAGAATATTAACGAATCCCAAGGCCTCGCGCATTAAGAAAACACTGGCGCTAATCGGATTGGCCAGTTTAGCTACAAGGTTAGTAAGCAGCAAGGGTTTGGCCATTAGAGAGGGGGTGTAAAGGGATCAATTAGCTAGGTCAGATTAGAGTTTTATCTTCTCCCCGTGTACGATCTTGTTGATGACCAGCCCGGAGAGCAATTTGGGATAGAAATATGTAGATTTCTGGGGCATTTTTTCCAACTTGCTGGCGATAGCGAAAATTTCTTCGATCTTGGTCGGGTTAAGAAAGAAAGCGGCCTGACAGCCTTTCTCATCAACCAGCTGGACAGCTTCGGCTTCGTCTTTAACGTAAATGACCTTATCTTCCGTCTCCTGTGAGATCGCCAGGAGCCGATCAAAGATGGTGAAATGCAGGATGTTGGTATCCAGCTTTTTCCAGGCTTTCGGTTTTTCCTCCTCAACCATTTCTTCGACCATTTTTTCGTCTTTTAACGTGAGCAGGAAATAGCGGTAATTGCCAAGGTATAAGCCAAAGCAGTGCTTATCCGTTCCCTGCTTTTCCATATCGCGCAGCAGCTTTTTTCTGGTCCGCTCCGCGGTCTTTTTGTTGGCTTTATATTGTTCGACCGTATAAAATTGCCCGAGATCGCTTTCAAACCTGACCGAGTCAAAATAGGCGAGGTTCCTGATGACCCGGTGGATCGGCAGGATCACCAGCCCTTTGTCCTCCATGCTGGTGAAGTACATCATAATGTGGTTGTAAGACTCCTCTTCGGAAAACTTGGTGTTCTTAAGCTTTAACTCATTTTTGAAGCGGAGGGCCGCCTCATAGCGGTGGTGGCCGTCGGCGATAAAAACCGCCTTATCCTTCATCTCTTTGACGATCTTGGCGATCGCCGGCTTGCGGTCGATCTTCCAGAGGCGATGGACGACCTTGTCCTTATCGCTGACGTCGATCAGCGGTTTTCTCTTCATGAATTTTTTCAGGATTTTACCGACTTTCCCTTTTTCATCGTTATAGAGGGAAAAGATGCTTTCCAGATTGGCGGAGGTCGTGCGCATCAGCTGGAGACGGTCAAGCTTAGGCCGCGAATGCGTTGCTTCGTGGGGGAAAACCTTGCCCCGTCCCATGTCTTCCAGGCGGAGCAGGCCGATGAAGCCGAGGCGGGAATATTTTTTACTGCCGACCTTAAAACGCTGCTCATAAAGGTAAAAGGCCGGTTTTTGGTCCTTGACCAGGAGCTTATGGCGCAGCCAGCCGTCCAGAAAGGCGGCGGAGCGGATGTATTTATTATTGTATTCCCCGTCCCCCGAGAATTCCTTGCCGAGGATAAGCCGGATAAAGTTAAAATCGTGGATATCGTAAAAGCCATCCTGTTCCTGAGGCGAGATGACATCGTAAGGCGGTGTAAAAACTTTGGAGAGATTTTTGAGCTTTTCTTTGTTGTAGAGAATGCCTTCAAAAGGGAATACTTTAACCACGGTAATTCTATTATAACATTCTTGGCCAGCCCCGTCAATTTCGTGTTATAATACCGCCTGGTGAAAAGAGGGCTATTATTTACAATATTGTTATTGATCGCTCTGCCGTGCCGGGCGGAAATTACCGATGTCCCCAAAGCGCATGAGGCTTACCCGGCGGTCCAGAAACTACTGCAAAATAATATAATCAAACCCCCAACGGACGGCCTATTTAATGGCGATAATCCGGTCGAGATGTACCAATTGGCGGTGGTGCTTAATAACATTATCCAGTATACCGGTAAAAAGGCGGAGGTGGAGGCAAAACCGCTGGCCGATTTCTATACCGATGTGCCGGAAAGCCACTACGCTTATGAACCGGTCAAAAACCTGGTTAAATTAAGGGTTTTTACCGTTCCTGCCTCAAGGAAGTTTTCCGGGCTGGCTAAGCCCGACCGCGACACGTTCTATTCATACATGGCTGTTTTCCTGGAGGCGTTGGAGGGTAAAAAGTTGCCATCCGCGCCGCCGAATTCCGCCTATGCCGATGTCCCCGCCGATAACTTTGCTTATCCCTACCTGCAGAAGCTGATCGGGGCGGGGCTGCTGGACGGCAACGGCCGGTTCGATGGCGGCAAAAAAGTGACCCGGTATGAGATGGCGGTTTTTCTCGGTAAACTACTGGATTATTACGCGCCGGCTGAGGGGAAACCGGCGGTTTTCGGCCGCACGGCAGCGGCACCGGCCGGTGCGGCAGTCGCCGGTTACATTGACATACCTGATGATAATTTTGCCAGGGAAGCGGTCGCCGACCTGGTTGATGCCGGGATCCTGCCTTCGGGCAGAGGCGGGAATTTCTACGGCAATAACCTTATCGACCGCTACCTGCTGGTCGATTTTATCGGTCGGATAGTCGAGAAGATAGTGGCCGGGGATGAGAGCGAATTGGAGCTGGCCAGCCCGGCGCTGGCTTATAAGGACGTGCCGGTCAGCTATTATGCCTACCGTTCCATCCAAAAATTAGTCGCTTTGGGCGTTATCCCGCCGGGCAACAGGCGAGAGCTGTTCTATGGAGACCGCCGGATCACCCGCTATCAAATGGCGTTCTTTGTCTTTTCCGCCATCGAAAAAGTGCTGGCGGAGGTGATCGATTTCCAGGCGGCCGATCCCTCCCTGGGTTATGCGGACGTTCCGGACACCCATTTTGTCTATAACTCGATTCAAAAATTGATCTGGCTGGGTGTGTTCGAAGGCGGGGCCGGGAATAGTTTTAACGGCGACGAATATGTTAGCCGCTATGAACTCTGCTATTTCACGGTCGACCTGGTTAAGGCGGTATTTGTCAAGCTCAGGGAGGAGAAGGAAAAGACGGTCACGAAACCGGTCAATTACGGTTTTACGACCTATCTGGACACCGAGTTGACCGGGATCAAGACCGATAACGGCAAGGCGCCAGGTAAGGATCTGATCAATTTATACGGCTACCAGAGCCTGTCCCTTGCTGTCAATCGGCGCCTCAATGAGATCCTTTCCGTATTTGGTTCGTTGCGGGGGACCTATTATCTAGGCAACACGCCGACCACGAACACATTTTATGTCTATTCTGCCTATACGACCCTTAATTACCCTTCTTTCCTGGCCCAGGTTGGCCGCTCGAATTTCTATCTTGGCTACACGCCTTTCGGCAACAGTTTGTTTATTGATGCCGACACGCTGGATGCGGCGCTGATCAATTATGACCATTCGTTCTTTAATCTTTATTCCGGGATCGGCAAACTGGTGCACATGGGGGACATTTATCAGGATTCCAATGTCGGCTTTGCCAGTCTCTCGCCCAAACTGCCGCCGTTTTTGAACTGGCTGGAATTAGCGGCTGGCAGCAGTTTGATCACTGACCTGCCGGATCAGGCATTTACTGTTCTGCTGCCAACCAGGGCGACGCAAATGTACGGCGGCTTAAAGGCGAACCTGTTAAATCGCGTTGAATTCACGGCGGAGATCGGCAAGGTTGATTACAGCGACTATAGCGCCCTGGTCACCGCCGGCTTCCCGGCCGTCGGAAGCTTTGAAGCCAGCCAGTACGCGCTGACCTATTATGCGCCCGATTACGGCTACAGCCTGTCGCTTGGCTACCAGAAGATCGGGAGCGCATATTACTTGAGTCTGCTTGATGACCCGAGCACTTATTTAAGCGTGGGGCGGGGGACAGAAAGCTATCTCCTGAAAACCAAGTTTTATCCCTCAACCGCCCAGACGGTGGGTCTGGAGCTGGCCTATGTTCTTGCGGGCGGGACCAACACCAGGAATACGGTTTATGCCTATTACAATCATCAGCTGATCGACGCGGCTTATCTGAACCTGTCAGCCACCAAGCTGATGGACAATACCGCGGCGGCGCAGAGCCAGTTGACCCTAACTTCAGCCCTGTCCGTTTCCTTTTAAAGGAGGGAAGAACCGATGTCAAGCGCGAAAGAAAAGAAAGAGCTCAAGGACAGCATTAAAAAAGTTTACGGCGAATTGAAGAAGATGAAGGACGTCTCATTAAAAAATGCCCTGAAAAGCCTGCACGAGATAAAAAAGAAGGTCAGGTAGCTATTTTTTCTGCTTGGCGATCGCCCGCTCCACCAGATCATAGATGATCTCCATCATGAACGGCTTGCTGATATAGTCCAGGGCGCCGAGCTGAACAGCTTCGATCTTGCTCTTTTCCGAAGCGTAGGCGGTGCAGATAACGCAGGCAATGGCCGGGTCGATCTTTTTCAGTTCCGCCAGGATGGTCAGACCTTCTTCCCGGCCGTAAAAACGGAGATCGATAAAGGCGATGTCAAAATGTTCGGCCTTGACGGCAGCGACCGCCTCATCCATATTCTTCGCGGTCTTAACCTCATAATCCTTGATCCCCAGGATCATATTGAATGATTCCAGGACCGAAAGGTCATCGTCCACGACCAGCACTTTAGGGTTCTTGGCCAAAATTATTGCTCCTTATTCCTTGATAAAAGCAGATCGAACACATCCATCTTTACCGTAATGGTCTGACCGTCCTTAACGCTCTGGATAATATCCAGCTTGAGCTGCCAGAGCCACCAGACCGTGCAGAGCAGGACGACAAAGACCAGGACGGTGATCGCCTCGACCTGCCGGGCCTGTTTGGCCATATCCTGCGACAGGATGGCGGAAAAAAGGTTTTTTAGCCTGCTCATTCCTTGAACTCCAGCTCCCTCAGTCTTTCCAGCTTATCTTTGGCGGACCGGCGGATCAGGCTGATGTCATAGGGCTCCATGCCCAGCTCTTTGCTTATTTTAGCATAGGTTTTGCGTTCGTCGTAGTAAAGTTGCAGGACCTTTTTTTCCAGCGGCGAGAGCTTCAGAGCTTTGGCGGTCCGGAGCTTTTCTTTGATCAGTCTTTTCTGGTATTTGATCAGCTCGACTTTCTCTTCGATCTCCTCTTCACTTTCATGGGCCTGGGCCTGGTAGAATTTGTAAAAATCGCCTTTTTTATCCAGCAGTTCGGCAAAAGTGCCTGATTCGCTGATGACGTTATCATTGATGATATAGATCCGGTCGGCGTTTTTCAGCGAAGAAGGCCGATGGGTGATCATCAGGACGGTCTTGGCTTTGATCAGCTGCTTTAAGTTGTTAAAGATAGCTGCTTCGGTGATGCTGTCGAGGGCGGAGGTGGCTTCGTCCAGGACCAGGATCTTGACGTCGCGGTAAAGCGCGCGCGCGATCGCTAGCCGCTGCTTTTGCCCGCCGGAAAGGTTGAGGCCGCCTTCGCCGATCAGCGTGTCGTAGCCGCCCGGCAGCCCGACGATAAAATCATGGATCTCCGCCGCTTTAGCCGCCTCTACCATTGCCGCGCCATTAACGACCTTGCGGCCGTACTGGAGGTTGTCGCGGATCGAGCCGGAGAAGATGACGACGTCCTGGGAAACGATCGAGATATAGGCGCGCAGGGTCATCAGGGAGACCTTCTTGAGGTCGTATTTGTCGTCGATGTAAATGGCGCCTTCGGTCGGCTCGACAAATCTTAAGATAAGGTCGATGATCGTGCTTTTGCCGGCGCCGCTAGTGCCGGCGAGCGCGGTGATCTCGCCGGGGTTGGCGATGAGATCAATGTTTTTCAGGATAAATTCCTCGGCGTCATGGTATTTAAAGCTCACGTTATCGAATTTAATCTTGCCCTCGATCTGGAAGAGGACAAATGTCCGCGTATCTTTATAGGCTTCCGGCTCCTTTTCCAGGATCTCGTCGACACGGTTGATGGAGACGAAGCTTCTGGTCAGTGATTTATAGATCGTCCCGAAATCCATGATCGGCTGGTGGATCTGGCCCAGGTAGACCAGGATCGCCATGATCTCGCCGATGGTGATATGTCCGGTAATCACCCGGTAGCCGGCGTACCAGGCGAGGAAACTGGTCCAGAGGGTGATCAGGGTCGCGTCGAAAAAGGAATTGAACAGTCCCAGAAAAAGATTTTGCCGGACCAGGGCGAACATGCCGATCAGCTTATCGATCAGGCGGTCGGTCTCATAGATCTCCTGGTTGAACGACTTGATCGTCTTGATGTTGCTCATTTTTTCCTGGTAGAAGGTATAGATCTCCGATTCCTGCTTCTGGCTTTTTTCCTGGAGCTCTTCAAAGCGCCTGGCGAAGAACCTGGTCTGGACGAAATAAAAAGGGACGCCGAGCATGGCCAGGACGGTCAGGTTCCAGTCGATCATCAGGCAGATGGCCAGCAGGGCGGCCAGCTGGAGGGTGGTTTTTATCAGGACAGGTATGGTCTCGGCCACCGAATCGACGATCACATCGATATCATCCGTGACCCGGACCATCAGGTCCCCGACCTGCTTTTCAAAATGGTAGCGGAGCGGGAGACGGAGGAGCCGGGTGAAGAATTTCTTTCTCAGGTCGATCGAGAGGGTCTGGTGGATAAAGGTGTCCAGGTAGCTGGACACATCGGAAAAGAAGGTCTGGAAAATGAAGATCAGGACGCCAAAAAGCACCAGGAAGGTCAGGAGGTTGAGGTCGCGGTTCGGATAGGCGTAGTCGATCAGCACTTTGGTTATCAGCGGCGTTGCCATGCCAAAGAGGACGCCGATGCCGACGCAGAGCAGGGAAAGCAGGCTTTTATCCCAGTAGGGGAGGAGGAGCGAGAAATAGTTTATTAGGACCTTTAGACGGCTTCTCATCTTTGCAAACAGTATATCTTTTTTGGGGTAGGGCCGCAAGTTAATGCAAGTTTTTTGCGCCTGACCACGATAATATAGGTGGCTGCACATTAAAAGAGGAGATGATCGTATGAAAAGAATCATAATTTTACTGGCGGTTGTTTTAGTCTTCGGTCTGATTTCCCCGGTTTTAGCGACGCAAATTACTTCGGTTAATAGGATGAAAACTACCCCGACGATCGATACGGCCAGCGCAAACGGTGTGAAAATGATCATAAACAATAATACCAGCATTAGAGCAAAAAATGAGAAGTCGGTAACCGAGATCAACAATAATAAAGTTGAGAATAAAAACGAGACTTTAAAAGCGACTCCCATTGATTCCAATAATAATGTAATCGTTAATTACAATCCGCCCAAGAAGGTCATAAGCCGGACGGACAATAACAGCATTACTATTACTAAGCCTCCGGTCCAGGTCGCACCGATAGACCGCAACGACAATAATATTAAGCTTTATAAGCCTCCGGTCCAGGCCGCGCCGGTAAACCAAACTGACAATAATATTAAGCTTTATAAGCCTCCGGTCCAGGCCGCGCCGGTAAACCAAACTGACAATAGTATTACGGTTTCTAATCCGCCGCTCCAGGCCATTTTGACAACGCAGAATAATAACAGCATCCAGGCCAGCCCGCCGCGCAAGATCCTCAACCGGCAGGAGAAGGCGGAGATCAAGTCAGTTATGCCGGTCCAAAAGTATGTAGACCGGCAGCAGGAGAATAAGGAATTAAAGAATGTTATGACGGTGGCCGAATATCGCACGTATGAGCGGCAGACAGACAATGATGTCCAGCTCGTGGCTCAAGAAAAAGAGATGCAGGCGGTCTTGGTGAAAGACGATGGAGATGAAGTTGAGTTTGCTATG
>JAQTLJ010000044.1 GCA_028714935.1 Candidatus Margulisiibacteriota bacterium
GTCCCGTCCGACGCCAGTACCATCCCATCCTGCCTGACCACGATCCCGGTCGTCCCGTCAGGCAAAACGATGCCCGGGTCCAGCAGGTGCCCGTTCGGGTCCACTACATTCCCATCATTGTCCATATGGAAGTTGCCGGCCCGGCCATAAGCAACCGTTCCATCCGGCATTTTAAATTGAAAGAAACCTTCGCCTTTGATCGCCAGATCAAGAGCGTTGCTGGTGATTTCCACCGAGCCTTGAGTGTAATCGCGGGGCGTGGAGGCGACTCTCACACCGGTCCCGTATTCGACCGTTACCGGCGTGGTTTCCGAGCCCGACATTTCTTCATACAACATGTCCTTAAAGCTCTTCTCGATGTAAAAAAGGCTTTCCATCTCTTCCCGGCCTTTTTTGAAAGCAACGGTTTTCGCGTTCGCCAAATTATCGGTAATATTTAAGATCTCATCCTGCATGGCCGAAAGACCGGTCGCCGCTACATATAATGGTTGAAACATTTTTACCCCTCCTTATTGGGTAGGCTTGCCGAGTTCCATCGCTCTGGACAAGGCTGCGTCTCGCGCCTGGATCACTTTTGTGTTCATGCTATGGATTCTTTCAAGATAGATCATTTCCATCATCTGATCAACAATATTGCTGTTCGACGCCTCGACATATCCCTGAATTACCCGCGGATCATCCACTTCGGTCAATACGACATCAGGACCGGCCTTTTTAAAGACACTGCCATTCATATTTTCCAGGGCGTCTTTCTGTTCAGGGTTAACCACACGGATCTGATCCACCTCAACCCCATCAGCTTTGAGAATCCCTGTCTGAGAGACTTCAACTTCCGCCCCCTGGTTGACGATGATCGGCCCATTGCTGCCCAGGACCGGGAAATTGCCGGAAACCGTCAGTAAACGGCCGTCTTTATCGAGGCGAAAACGCCCGTCCCTGGTATACCCTTCACCCCAGGGTCCCATCAGCACAAAGTACCCCTCGGAACCTAACGCCAGGTCCAGCTTCCCGTTCGTCTTGATCAGTGATCCTTGGATAGTATTGTAGAATGAACCTTCAACCTGCGGTTTCATCGGGGCGATTCGCTGAGAAGCAGCTTCAAGCTCAAGCGGAAAACCACGGACAATAACATCAGATTGCTTATAACCGGGGACTTCGGAGTTTACCATATTGTCCATCATCTTGCGGACCTTCTGATCAGAACTCTCCAGCCCGGCGCTCCCGATCTCAAAAATGCGGTCGGTCATGGTGAAGTTATTATAAAATGCGGGGGGTTAAAAGTCAAACGAGAAACTAGGCGCCGGAACGCTTGATTTCTTTCTCTTCTTCCTTTAATTTGGTGACCAAACGCTCGCGTTTTTCCGCCATGCGGTCAAGTTTGTAAACAAAGAAAAGGACCTCCGCTACCAGGGTATAAAGTTCCGCGGGGATCTCCGTATCCATCTCCAGTTTGGTCAGCAGTTTTGCCAGTTCGGGGTCCTCGTAAAGCGGGATCTTATTATCTTCGGCAATGCGCAAGATCTCGTCGGCGATCGGCCCCCGTCCGGAGGCGATCACCAGCGGCGCTTTATCGCGGTCAACATCATAGCGCAGGGCAACGGCGGTCTTGCGTTCGGTCGGGGTCGTCTGTTCCTCGATCGGGACGCCTTCTTCACCCGGGCCTTTTATCTGTTCATCGACCATAATATGCGTTACGCCTCAATATCGATCTTTTTCAGGATGCTTTCCAGGCTCGGCAGCATCGGGATCAAATACGGCTTGATGCTGACCATTGCCGGGTCGACTTTTACCTGGTAACCGGTGATCATGTAATTTTTGTCGGCCAGCTTCTGCTGGAAGTCGCCGAATTCTTTGGCGATCAACCCCCGCCCCTGTTCGCCGGTATCTTTGGCCGCAAAAACGAAAATGACATAAACTTTATTGTCTTTAACGTACATGGAAATTACCATTTTACCCATGTTGGTCGTTTCCATCGACATGACCACCTGGGTGTTGCGCGGGTCAACCGGAGCCCCTTTGCCTTCCCCTTCGCGCTTGACCATGATCTCCAGGTCCTTGGGCGGATTGGTCATCGCGTTCGGTATCTGGTGATAAAGATAATTGACCTCTTCGCGCCCGGACTGCGAGAGGATCGATTGTGCGAGTAAATTTTGCATTATACCGTCGAGTTTGCTCTGGCATTCCATCATCGACGAAGATAATGCCTGGGCGCCGGCAGAATCAGAGACCGGGGCTTTGTTTTGCGCGCCCTGAAGCAAAGCCTTGAGCGCGCGGACATCAGTGATCAAGTTTTCCCTGTTCATTGAGGGTTTACCGGCGGCTTTTTCCGACAGATTGCGGACCGATTGGTCAAATTGCGACAGGACGGAGCTCAGCTGGGCAATTAAATTAGCGTCAAGCAACGCCTGGCCCATCCCTAACGCCGAGGTTAAATTCCCTACTCCCTCCTGAAGCGCCGCGAACTGCGACGCCAGGCCGGGATTTTCCGCAAAATACTGCCCGAGTATTTTTGCCGCCTGTGGTGAATCTATCCCTTTCATGAGTAGCAGGACTGAAGCTTCCTGCATGGCCTGTGATTTATCCGATCCTTGGAGCATGGTCATTATTTTGACCAAATTGGCGCGTGACAGCTCGACGCCGTTGCGCAGCATCAGTGAAGCCAGCTTCACGTTGAAATCATTCGGCTCAATTTGGATGCTCAGAAGATGCGCGCGGACATCCTCAACTGTCAAGGCTCTGGCGACTGTCGGCGCCGCCGGCGCGGGCGTTGCTGGCGTCGCCGGCGCCGTCGTCTTGGGCGCTTCAGTCGGGGCAACCGTAGGAGTCGCCTGAGTTGGCACATTTTTCACGCTGCCGGTGGTTTGTGATTGGGGCGAAGAACTGGTCGGCGAACTGGATGATTTGCCCGTCGGCCAAATTATCGGCTTACCTGGATGTACGCCGCCGCCTTCTGCTTGAAAATCTGACACAAATTCCCCCCTTTAATACAAAAGACAGCTCGTAAGCTGCCTTCTATATAATATATCGTGTCATAACGGGAAATACTTGCATTAATTACCGGTTCCCAGGGAACTCTTAAATAATTATTTCTTCTCTTTCTTCTCGGCTTCAGGCGCTTTCTGCCCCGGGGCTGCCTTTTGGGCCGGAGCTGCCTTCTGGGCTGGAGCCGCTCCCGGCGCGGACTTCTCTTTGACCTCTTCTTCGGCCACTTCACCAGCCACTGCCGCCGCTGCTGCCGCCTCTTCCGGTGTCGGCGCCGCCGCCGGCGCGACCTCTTCTTCCTTAGTCGGCGGAGAAACCGTCGCGATCATCTCCTGAGGATTGGCCAGGACCTCCACTTTCTTGGAGATATTTAAATCTGAAACATGCAGCGACTTATTAATGACCAAGCCGGTGACGTCGATCTCGAATTTATCGGGGATATCTCCCGGCAGACATTTTATCTCGATCTCGCGGATGACATGGACCAAAACCCCGCCTTCGTCCTTAACCCCGGTCGGGATACCGATTAATTCGACCGGGACTTTCGTCTTGATCGCCTCATCCATGCTGATATGCATGAAATCGAGGTGGAGGATCTCGTCGTTCAACGGGTTTTTCTGGATGCTCTGGGTAATGACGGTGACGGGCCGGCTTTTCCCTTCTTCTTTTATCTTAATGCTGAAGATCAGGTTGCGGCCAGCTTCCGAGCCGAGGACTTTTTTCTTGAATTCGACGAGCGGGATCGCCACCGAGGTGGACTTGAATTTCCGCCCGTAGATTACCGCCGGGATCATACCTGCGGCCCTGACTTTATGTAATTTCTTACCGATCTCTTCCCGTTTATTAGCGTCTATTTCAATCTGTGCTTTAGCCATGACTTAACTCCTTTTCAGGGATTAAATATACCACAGACTTAAGAAAAATGCAACCCAAACAAAAGTCCCTAATCCGTTTGTTCTGGGACATTCCCCGGCAACTCCGGCTTAGGTTCACTCCTTCTCCCATAAGGGACTTTAACGCTGCCGTGCAGGATATACTGCCCCTCATGTTTCTCTTCGGGATAAACCTTCTTCAGCCTGTTCTCCTTGTACCAGTTGAGGATATCACGGGCAACATAAGCTGACGCGCGGTCACCGTGCTCGCCGTGCGCCACAAAAGCCGCGATCACGATCTCCGGGTCATCGAACGGGGCGTAGCAAAGGAACCAGGCATGAGCCCTGCCGGGATTCTCCGCTGTCCCGGTCTTGCCGGCAGTCGGGAACCCCTTAACATTCGCAGCCACCCCCGTTGCCCTTCTGACCACTTCCCTTAAAGCTTGCCTCATCAGCTCAAGAGTTTTAGAAGATACCGACACATTACTGACCACCTTCGATTCCCCTTTATACAAAACCTCGCCATTCCTGTCTTTTATCTCGGCGACTACGTAAGGCTTATAGATCTTGCCGGTGGCCACGCCGGCATAAACCAGCGCCATCTGCAAAGGCGTAACCTGGACAAACCCCTGCCCGATGCCGTAATTGATCGAATCCCCCTCATACCACGGCTCCTTCAAGTATTGCTCTTTCCACGCTTTGGTCGGGATCGTCCCCTTTTTCTCCTGCGGCAGGTCGATATCAGACCTTGAACCCAAACCGATTTTTTCAGCGTATTTTGCCAAAAGGTCCGGACCAAGCCTTCTTCCCAGCTCAAAAAAGACCACATCGCAGGACCAGGTTAAAGCCTCGATCGGCGTTATTCTCCCGTGCCCGCTCCCCAACCAGCACTTGGCGACCCGATTGTTGACCCGATAATATCCGGGACAATTAAAAACCTCATCCGGCGTTGTTTTCCCTTCTTCCAGAGCCGCCGCCAAGGTCACAACTTTGAATATCGACCCGGGCGGATAGATCGCCAGCGCCCGGTTAATAAAAGGGTGATTTCTGGACTTTAATTCCTGCCATTTCCAGTTAACTTTGGGATCGGTAAAAATATTCGGATCATAATTGGGATAACTGGCCAGGGCCAGGATCTCCCCGGTTTTCGCGCTCAAAACGACCACCGCCCCCTCTTTCCCGCTGAGCGCCTTTTCCGCCGCTTTCTGCAATTCAAGATCGATCGTCAGCTTGGCATCCGACCCGGAAACTGGGTCAAGAGATTCAATGATCCTGACCGGCGTCCCATGGACATCGACCTCGACTTTTTGCCCGCCGTCAATCCCCCTGATCAGCTCATCATAATTTTTCTCCACGCCGTCTTTGCCAATAAAATCGCCCAGCCGGTAACCCTTGTCCCTGAGTTTTTCCAGTTCATCCGCTTCGATCTCTCCGACAAAGCCAAGCAGATGGGAAGCGACCGAACCGGAAGCCGTCAGCCTGACCGGCCGGCTGCTGACCACGACACCATCCAGATCCCTCTCCTTTTCTTCGATGCGGATCGCCGTTTCTAATGAAATGTTATCTTTAATGATCAACGGCTCGCCGGCGGTCGTTTTCAACTCGATCTTTTCGCCCAGCAATTGACCGAGAAGTTTAAGTATCCTGTCCTGTTCCTGTTTCCCCTTGGCCGACAGGATGTAAGGGAAAATCCGGACTGAAAAGATCGGGCGATTCTCGACCAGTACCCGGCCGCTGCGGTCATAAATTATCCCCCGGGGCGCGGGATCGGGCACGTTTTTTGCCGCATTATCAGCCGCCAGCCGGTTATACTTATTATATTCCGCGATCTGCAGCTGCAGCAGACGGAGAAACAACAGCGCAAATGCCACCAGGGCAATAATAATTAATATCTGCGGCCGCTTATTCATCCAGCAACCCCTTGATGATCGGGAATAGGACCGGGACAAGGACCAGGTTATAGATCGTGACCACTACCAGCCGGGAAAGCAGATAAGGAAGGTAAACCTGCCGACCAAAAAAATAGACTAAAACCGCGCCTTCAATAATGAATAACAGCGGCGTGAAGAGCGCGACCAAACCGGCGGCCAGGGAATATTCATCGCCGACAAAGCTTTCCTTTATCAGGCCGGCCAGAAAACAGATCGTTACTTTGACAATGGTGTTAAAATAACCGCCGCAAGACAGTATGTCCTGGATAAAACCGCCGGCCGCGGAAAAAAGTATGGCGCGCGGCTGATCTTCCAGCACAGTAAAGATCACCACCGAAACCAAGACCAGGTCAGGGACAACGCCAAAAAAATTCAACCGCGAAAAGATGGTCGTCTGCAGGATGATAACAGCTAATAGATATAAACCGATTTTTGTTGAACGCATCCCTAGAGCACAATAAACACTTCTTCGAGTTTAGAAAAATCAACCGCCGGATCGATCTCAATATGATAAAAAAGGTCATGGCCCTGTTTGGACGCCTGCGTCACTGTCCCGATCGGAATCCCGGCCGGATAGACCGTCGAGAGCGGGGAAGTCACGATCGGGTCGCCCTCCTTTACATCACCGCCCGCGCTCACGTATTTCATTATCAGTTTATTTGATGAACTGCCGGCCACGATCCCGTGATCGCGGCTCCTGGCGCTCACTGCCGCGACCGCACTGCCGCCATCGGTGACCAGCAAAACTTTGGAAGAAAACTGCGCGACCTCAATGATCTGCCCCGCCAGACCGCCGGCTGCGATAACCGGCAAGCCCTTCTTTATCCCATCCCGGCCGCCCCGATCGATCGTGAGGATCGAAAACCAGGTCGCGGGCGACTTGCCCGTCACTCTAGCCGTTAAAAGGACCAAACGATATTTGCCGCCCTGTTCAAACAGCAGCGCCGACTTTAAGCGGTCGTTCTCCCGCCTAAGTTCCTCCAGGACCAAAAGCCTGGCTTTTAAAGTACCGACCTCATTTTTCAATTCAGCATTCTGCTTCGCCAGGCTGGTGAGATTGGCGACCCCGCCAGGGATGGCAACGATCCCTTTCCAGGCGGAAACGGTAATGAACTGGAAAGGATACGTTATATTCACCAGCAGGGTCCTGAGGCCCAGGATATTTCTGAACGCTGAAAAGGAAAGAAAAACAGCCAGTAAAATTATTATTAGCGCCAGCGCGGGCGAGTTCTTTTTGCGATAGGGCTTAAAACGAATCACTGCGATGAGCGTTTAGGCATTATCAACACTTTTTTAAGCGTGTCGATCTCTTCTAGTATCTTTCCTGTCCCGTAAGCCACACAGGAAACCGGATCATCCACCACATAAACCGACATATCGGTTTCCTGCGCCAGATATTTGTCAAGCCCTCTGAGGAGCGATCCCCCGCCGGCCATCACGATGCCGCGGTCCATAATATCCGCCGCTAATTCTGGGGGGGTCTTTTCCAAGGTCATTCTGACCGCGTCAACCACGGTTGAGACCGGGTCTGACAGCGCGTCGCGGATCTCGGAAGAAGTCAGGGTCAATGTCTTTGGAAGACCGGTGACCAGGTCCCGCCCGCGAACCTCGATCGTTCTCTCTTCTGATAAAGGATAAGCGGAACCGATATCGATCTTGATCTGCTCGGCGGTCCGCTCGCCGATCAACAGATTATAATTCTTCCGGCAATGGGCCACGATCGCTTCGTCCATCTCATCTCCGGCCACCCGGATCGATTTGGAAACCACGATCCCGCCCAGGGCCAGGACCGCAACTTCGGTCGTGCCGCCGCCGATATCAACGATCATGCTCCCCTGCGCTTCGGAAACCGGCAGGTTCGCGCCGATCGCCGCCGCCATCGGCTCTTCAACCAGATAAGCTTCCCGGGCGCCGGCATGCATCGCCGCGTCTAAAACCGCCCGCTTTTCCACTCCGGTAATGCCCGAAGGGACACCGACGACAATTCTCGGGCGGACAAAAGCCGAGCGATTATGGCTTTTATTAATGAAATGGCGGAGCATGGTTTCTGTGATCTCAAAATCAGCGATCACGCCGTCGCGCATCGGCCGGACCGCAACAATATTGGCCGGCGTCCGGCCCAACATCCCCTTGGCTTCATTGCCGATCGCCAGCGCTTTGCCGCTGTCTTTATCGATCGCCACGACCGACGGCTCACAGAGAATAATCCCTTCGCCTCTGGCAAAGACCAGTGTCGTCGCCGTCCCCAGGTCGATCCCCAGATCCCTGGAAAAATGACCAAAAATCGCATCATATATACCCATCAGAAAACCTCCCGATTTATTTAACTAACTTGAGGTATTACTCGCAGACTAGTGCCGAGTCAAAACCTTTAGCCTTTAACGCGCGCTGGCGTTCCAGTGCGTACTTTTTGCTCTTAAAAGCCCCGGCCTGCACCCGCCAACCCCTGCCCAGCTTGACAATAAAAGCGTCAAATCCTTGTGATTTCAATTTGCTGACCATATTGTTAGCATTGGTTTTAACAACAAAAAAACCGGCCTGGACCTTATAATATTTCCCAACAGCGGCAGGAGCGCAGACCCGCTTCTCCGCCGTTGGTTTTGCGACCTGCTCGGCTTCTTTGGAAAGCAAACCGGCTTTCTGCAAACCCGCAATCGACGGCGGCGGTTCGGGGATGGCAACTTCGATCTTGGCTTCCGGTTTTTTGACCGGCACCAGGATCTTCTTGCCCAGCTGGAAGCTGACCCAGAAGCTGGCGATAATAACCACGACCAGCAAGAGAAAGATCAAAAGGTTTTTAACCAGTGGCGCTGCCCGGCTGGGCTCTTCCTTGCGTTCCGGCTCGATTGGATTTTGGTTTTCCATAA
>JAQTLJ010000045.1 GCA_028714935.1 Candidatus Margulisiibacteriota bacterium
CCTCAATATAATTTTCGGTGCGCGCGTATAACTCTCCCAGGATCCTCAGCACCTGCTTATCTCCCGGCCGATAAGTCAATATTTCTTCGTAAAAGCTTATCGCTTCTCGGACCCGCCCTTTCTCCAGATAGGCGCCGGCCAGCAGCTCGATCAGCGAAGCATCCCTGACCCCCGCCTGTAAAGATCTTTCCAAGAGGGAAATAACGTCATCAATCCTCCCCTGATGCAGATAGATCTTCCCCAAGATATTGTAAGCTTCCACCTCTTTAGGGTTAACGTCCAATATTTCTTCCAGCTCCATGATGGCGGGATCGATCTCTCCCTGGACGATCTGAAAACCGGCCAGAGAAAAGCGCGGCCCCATTTTCCCCGGGTTCTTTCCGATCTCATTTTCATAATCGAGCACGACCTCGGACAGGAGCCGGGGGAAAATTCTTACCGCCTGGCTGTAATAATCCTTAGCCAGCTTGTAATGGCTGTCCTGCAAGTGGTGCTGGCCAATGATCCGGAGGGCAAAAGGATTGTCCGGGTCCTTGCGCAGCGTCTCGCGGATTTCGCCTAACTCTCTCATTTAAAATTCCCTTCCCAATAAAGCAACGCCGCGCCAAACAAGATAAAAGAGAATTGGGGAAAAAAAGCGGCCACCGCCGGCGGCAGCAACCCGCCCCGGCCCAGCGACCGGAACACTGAGGCAAAGACATAAAAAGTGAACATAAAAACGATCGTCACGATCATCCCCCAGGTCCGGCCGGAGCGCGGTGAAGGGAGCGAAAAAGGTATGCCGATCAGGGCAAAAACAAAACAGGTCGCCGGAATGGAATATTTTAAAAGCAATTCCGTCTTGAAAGCATGAGAGCTGACGCCGCCTTTGTCCAGCATAGTGATCGTATCCTTCAGCTCCCGGCTGTCCATGTCCTGGTAGGTTTTCTGCTCGGAAAAATTCAACAGGTCTTCCGAAACGTTAAGCTTCATATCCTCAAAAGCGGCCTCATAATTAAGATAGCCCTTTTCATCATACTTATGGATCACTCCCTGCTTAAGGTCCCAGAGCCTTCCCTGAAAAGTCGCCCGTTCCGCCAGGATCACCCTCGGGAACCTTTCGTCAGTAACCTCGTAGACCATGATATTTTCCATGGTCTTGTTTTTCATGTCTACCCGGCGGGCATAATAATGGCGGTTATGCGCATCCTTGAAGAAAATGTTCTCCTTGACCTCCGGCAGGGGCTGTTTATAGATTATCTGGCGGATAATATTGGAGGACACAAAATTGGCGTGCGGCACCAGCTTTTCATTGGTGAAATAAGAAGCGACGCTGACCGCGATCCCGATGATCAGTATGGGGACCGAAATGCGGAACAGCGTTATGCCCGAAGTCCGCAGGGCGACAATTTCATTGTCCTTGGAAAGCCGCCCCAAGGCCATGGCCGTGGCAAACAAGGTGGAAACCGGAAAGGTCAGCACCATGATCGACGGGAGCTTGTAAACAAGCAGCTTCAGGACCGCCCAGAGCGGCACTCCCTTATTGATGATCAGATCGGCCATAGTAAAAAGCAGATCGACCGCCAAAACCAGTACAAAACCGACCACGCCGATCATGAACGGGCCGATCATCTCCATAAAGAGATAACGGTCGAGTGTCTTCATTCCGATTCTCGGCGGCGTCTATCCTCGCGTCTGATGGCGGCTTCCAGCTGCTTGCGCCGGCGCTCAGAAGGCTTCGCGTAGAATTCGCGTTTCTTCATTTCGTCCATCAAGCCTTCCCTCCGGAGCTTGGTCTTGAACTTGCGGAGGACCTTTTCGATATCTTCGCCCTTTCTCTTTTCGACTGTTGACATAAATCCCCTCCTCTCTCAATTATTTCTCGTGTTCATATTCCAGGCAGCACATTAGCCGCCCGCAGATCCCGGATGTTTTGGTCGGTGAGATCGCTAACCCCTGGTCCTTGACCATTTTCACCGTCACGTGTTTCGGCTTCTCCAGCCAGACCGAACAGCAAAGCACCCGGCCGCAGGGACCCAATCCTCCCAGGATGCGGGCCTCATCGCGCGGCGAAACTTGACGGAGATTGACCCGGGCCTCAAGATTAGTGGACAGGTCTCGGGTCAAGTCACGCAAATTTTTTACGCTCTTCCCCTCTTCCACCTTATAATAAATGATCGCCCGGGTGGTATCGAACAGATATTCAATGTTGGCGATCTTGATCGGCAGCTCATGCTCTTTAGCTTTCTGGACGGCAATCGCCAGCCCTTTTTCCTCCAGCGCCGGGATAGTTTTGACCTTTTCCATGTCTTCGGGTGTCGCGTAACGGATGACCTTTTTAAGCCGCACGTCCCGTGAAAGCGCCCGCGGCAAACCTAATCGGTAAGCAATGATCTCGCCGAATTCAACTCCTCGATCGGTCTGCACCACCACCGGCGCGCCAACCTTGATGGATTCTTCCCGGTAGCCGGTGATCGGGCAGATCCGGTTGAATTTCCGGAGCTTGATCGCCATCTGTTTTTTATCGGCCGGTTTGGTGTCAGACATTCTCTCCTCCTAATTTTAGGCACATGACATCGAGCGCCAGTTTCAGGTTGGCTTTCCTCTTAATATACCGCAGTGTGTCCAGGATGATCCGGGCCAGTCTGCTGTCCGCAAGCTCGTAACGCGCAAAATAAGCCAGATCATATAACAGATCCTCCAGCCTCTCTTTTTCTTTTTCCAGGCGAGCGGATAAGCCCAGCAATTCCAACGGCCCGCGGCCGCCGGCCTTTTTGATCTCTTCATAGAACGGATTTAACTCGGGACTTGGCCGCCAGGCGATCAGTTTGTCCTCAAAAATCACTTTCTGGCAGCGCGACAGGATCGTTGCCGGCAGCTTATCTTCCCGCTCCGCCAGCAGGATAAACACCACGCCGGGGACCGGTTCTTCCAGCGTTTTTAAAAACGCCGCCGCCGCTTCAGCGGTCAGCGTATCCGCCCCTTCCACCACGACCATAAGATATGGGCCGGCGGCCGGACCGAACCTGACCCAGCTTTGCAGTTCCCTGACCTGGTCGATCTTCAGGCTGGCTCCGCTGGGCGCCACCAGGAACTTATCCTGTCTGGCGCACTGCAGCATTCCGGCAAAAAAGTCCGCCGCTGCCTTTTTTCCGGACTCCGGTGGTCCGACAAAAAGATACGCCCCGGCAACTCGGCCGCTTTGCGCAATGCCTTCAAGAATTTTTTGCGTGCGAGACATCAGCTAATTATATCATGTACGGGGGAAAAAATTAACGGACTACATCATAGACATCGGCGATCTTGCGGATGGCGGCTACAACCTGTTCCAGCTGTTTTTTATCTTTCACGTCCACGGTCAGACAGAGAAACGCGGAGCTGCCGCGTTTGGTCGTGATTTTGGCCGCCGAAACATTTGTCTTGGTCTCTGAGATCTGCCCCAGGATATCCTTCAGCACCCCGACCCGATCAAACGCCTCGACTTCGATCTCCACCGGAAAAAGCATTTCGCTCTTCGGATTCCAGTCAACCTTGACCATCCGCTCTTGCGGGGTTTTTTGCCCCGTTACATTAGCGCAATCCCGGCGATGGACGGCGATCCCCCTCCCCCGGGTGACAAAACCGACGATCTCCTCCCCGGGTATCGGGCGGCAGCATTTGGAAAACCGGACCAGCACATTTTCCAGGCCGGTAACGGTGACCGCTGATTTGACCTTAACCCGCGGCCTGGCCGGCTTGATCTTTGGCATTTCTTCGGCCACGATCGCTTTGGCCGCCTCAACTTGCCGTATCCCGCTCTGTTTCTTGAACCAGTTCCTGATCTTGACCCGGGCGCCGGCCGTCTTAATGAATCTTAGCCAATCACGGCTCGGGCTATCCTTTTTCCCGGTCAGGATCTCAACGATGTCGCCATTTTGCAGTTTATGATCCAGGGGAACGATCCGGCCGTTAACCTTGGCCCCGACCGCCCTGTGTCCCACTTCGGTATGGACCCGATAGGCAAAATCTATCGGGGTCGCGCCGCTGGGCAGGTCAAAGACCGCCCCCTTGGGCGTGAAGACAAAGACTTCGTCAACAAACAGATCGATCTTCAGGCTCTCCATAAAATCCTTGGCGTCTTTCAATTCGTTCTGCCATTCCAGGATCTGCCTGAACCACGACATTTTCTGGTCCAGCCCCTTGTCGGTCTCGCCTTCCTTATAACGCCAGTGGGCAGCGATTCCGTATTCCGCGACGCGATGCATTTCACTTGTCCTGATCTGGACTTCAACCGGCCGGCCGCCCGTGCCGATCACAGTCGTATGGAGCGATTGATAACCGTTCGATTTGGGCATGGCGATATAATCCCTGAACCGGCCGGGGATCGGCTTCCAGGCGGCGTGGATCACGCCCAGGACGGCGTAGCATTCCTTGATCGAATCCACGATGATCCGCACCGCTGTCAGGTCATAGATCTCTTCAAAATTTAAATTCTGGTCGACCATCTTATGATAGATGCTGTAGAAATGTTTCGCCCGGCCGTTAATTTCTTCCTGGATGCCGACTTTTTTCATCATTTCCGATGCCTGGACAATAAAATCCTGGATATACTTCTCCCGCCGGTCGCGGCTTTCCGCGACCTTGCTCTTGATCTCTTCATATTTATCCGGCTCAAGATAAGAAAAGGCCAGGTCCTCGAGCTCCCACTTCATGCCCCACATGCCGAGGCGATGAGCCAGGGGGGCAAAGATCTCGCGGGTTTCCAGCGCGGTCTCTTTTTGTTTCGGCGGCGGCAGATATTTTAAGGTCCGCATGTTGTGGAGGCGGTCCGCCAGCTTGATAATAATGATGCGAAAATCCTCGCCCATGGCTACGAACATCTTGCGGAAGTTTTCTGCCTGGCGGACTTCCCGGCTGATGAAGGTCAGCTGGCTCAATTTGGTGACGCCTTCCACCAGCCTGGCGATCTCTTTTCCGAAGTGGCGGGAAAGATCTTCATTGCTGACCTCTGCGTCTTCGACCACATCATGAAGCAGGGCCGCGCAAATCGTCAGCACATCCTGCTCCAGCTCGGCCAGGATCAGCGCCACGGACAGCGGATGAGTAATATAAGGCTCGCCCGAAAGCCGTTTATGCCCCTCATGGAATTTTTCGGCGAACTCAAAAGCTTGCTTGACCAGATTAAGGTCGGCCTGGGGATTATAACTTTTGATCTTGTCTAATAAGAGCTCAAATTCCTTCATCGTTTATGGTAGCGGCTGCGGTCCATCACGCCGATCCCGGGAGGGATGGCGGACTTGAATTCCGGCTGCCTCCTGCGCTCCCCCCTTCTCTCCTCGATCGGCTTATTAACTTGGCTCCGGCCGCCGGAAGCCCGGACGGCCACGATCACCCGGCACGAATTTTCCAGCGAGGAGGTGTACTTATACGCTTCCTCAAGATTCTTACCGACGGCAAAACTGCCGTGCCCTTTAACGACCGCGACCACGTTCTCCCGGCCCAAAAAAGTCGGCAGGAGCCGGACCGTTTCTTCCGAACCGATCCCGTCCCTGACGCGGACGATCGGCGCCGACTTGTAAATAAAGAGCCCTTCGGCATCCTGCGGGACGATCTTGTTGTCGGTTATCGAGATCGCGATCGCGTTGGCGGGGTGCGCATGGATAAGCGCCCTGGCGTCACATTGCTTGTAGACCGCTCGATGGGTCGGCAATTCCCTGGAAGCCTGGCTGTCTCCTTCTCCCGGCTCCATTCTCACCTCAATGATATCCCCGTCCTTAAGATCGCCCAGCATCGCATCCCGGCGGGTGATAAAAATCTTATCCCCCTCCCTGAGGCTCATGTTGCCGCCATGAGAATCGATCAATCCTTCCTGGAACAAAAGTCTGCCGATCCGCTGAAATTCCTGAAGCATTTTATTCCCTCCTTGCACCGAGTCCTTCGATCTCGAGATCTCAGGATCGAGAGACTTGTCGAGGTGCTTAACTTAAGTGCGCCGCCGAGATCGCCTCGAACTCCGAAAAACGCCGGAACTCATCAAATCGGCCAATGACCTCCTTTAGCTTTAACCGTTTCATCCGATCGAGGCTGAAATCTTCAACATTGAAAGACGCCATCACCGACCCGACAATAATCGCCCGGCGGATATTCTTTTCGGACAGGTCCCCGGTCTTGGCCAGAAAGCCCATAAAACCGCCGGCGAACGAATCGCCCGCTCCGGTCGGGTCGCGCAGCAAATCCTGCGGGTACGAAGGGGCGGAAAAATGCGAATCATTGGTGAACAGCAGCGCCCCGTGTTCTCCCTTTTTTATTATTACCGCTTTCGCGCCGAGCTTCAACAGGCGCGCGGCCGCGATCGGGATATTGGGTGTTTCCATGAACTGCCTGGCCTCGCCGTCGTTCATCAGGACAAAATCGACTTTTTTGATCACTTGATGCAAAGCTTCCCGTTTGTTGTTGATCCAGTAATCCATCGTGTCCATTGCTACCAGCTTCGGCTTTTCCATCTGGTCCAGGATCTTGAGCTGAAGTTCCGGATCAAGGTTGGCCAGAAAGACATATTCCGCGCTCTTATGCTTGGCCGGGACTTTCGGGTCAAAGAGCGAATATACGTTCAACCGCGTATCACGGGTATGCGCCTGGTTCATGTCAAATTCATAATAGCCTGACCAGCGAAAAGTCTCCCCCGGCAGGATCTGGATGCCGCTGACATCGATCTGTCTTGATTTTAAAAAGTCCAGATGCGCCTGCGGAAAATCCGATCCGGCCACTCCGACGATCGCTGTAGCAGCATAAAAACTTGAGGCCACCGCCGCGTGGATGGCGGACCCGCCAAGAATATCTTGTTTCTTGCCAAAAGGCGTTTCGATCGTATCCAGTCCAATCGTGCCAAAAACCAAAACGGTCATTTTAAATCCTCCCGGCCAATAATCCGACGATCACGCGCTGCACGACCCAAAGTAAAACGATCACGATAAAAGGCGAAACATCCATGCCGATCCGCAGCGGCGGCAGCCCCAGCCTGATGACCGACAAGACCGGTTCGGTCAGCAGATAGACCGGCCGGGCCACGGCATTTAGCCGGTTGTGCGGAAACCAGGGAAGGATCGCCCTGATCACCAACAGCAAATAATAGGCCGAAAACAAAAAATTAATTACAAAAATTAAGAAGTCCATTTTTTGGAAAGAACTTTTGACTTTTTCGCCGCCGCCCTCACCGCCCCCATCAGATCGTGAAAAAACCTTCCTTTCTCCAAAACTTTCAAGCCCTCGATCGTTGTCCCGCCCGGTGAAGCGACCATGGCCCGCAATTCTCTTGCTGACTTGCCGGTCTCCAGCATTGTCCTGGCAGAGCCAAGCACTGTCTGGATCGACAGCCGCTCCGCAACCTTGGGTTCGATCCCCAGGCTTTCCCCGGCTTTCATCATCGCTTCCATTACCAGATAAATAAAGGCCGGGCCTGAACCGGAAAGCCCGGTCACCGCATCCATCCACTTCTCCGGCACTTCGGCCACTTCACCCACCGACCCAAAGATCTTGCTCGCGATGCGCAACTCGCGCCTCGTGACGCCTTTTCCCTTGGTCAGCGCGGTCATCCCATGACCGGCCAAACAGGGATTGTTCGGCATGGCGCGGATCAGCTTGCAGCGGGGCAGCTTTTTCTGCAAATACGATAGCGGGATCCCCGCCGCAATAGAAATAACCAGTTTTTGTCCCGCGACCTCTGCCAAAACATCCGCCATATTTTGCGGCTTGACCGCCAGCACAATGACGCTGCCCGCCTGGAACGCTTCAAGATTATTGCCGGCGACCTTGACCCGATATTTCTTCTTAAGATACGCCAGCCGTTTCTTGCTTATATCAGAAACAATGATATTTTGAGGGGCGCCCAATCGGGAGATCAGGCTTTCGGCCATTCTCCCCGCGCCGATAAAACTGATCATCTGGAGAAAAATGTTTCCCGCTTTTCCCTTTCTGAACCTATTTCGTCGCCAAGAACTGACCGCTCATCGGCTGGTGTAATGGCAATGCTGTTGGGAGTGAACAGGAAGATCGTTTCACCGATCTTCATCATGTGCCCGTCGATCGCGTAGGCGGTGCCGCAGACAAAATCGATCAATCTTGTCCCTTCGGCCGGATCAAGATGCTTCAGGTTAATGATGACCGGGGAGCCGGAGCGCAGATGGGTGGAAATATTCAGCGAATCCTCATAAACTTTCGGCTCATAAACCATGATCTCCAGCCCGGACTCGGATTTGGCCTCCCTTTTCCCCTTCAGGATAGTGCTCATGTCAAGCTGCTGGCCGAAACCTTTTTCTTCTTCCCCTTCATCTTCTAGGCCGATAAACGCTTTCGCTCGCCTGAAAAGCCCTTCAACCATTTTTTATCCTCTCCTTTCACCAAAGATTGCTCGCCCGATCCTGACCATGTTGGCCCCTTCTTCGATCGCTGTTTCAAAATCATCGGTCATTCCCATGGAGAGATATTTCATGTCAACACTGGGCAGGTTTAAGTTTTTAATTTCTTCGCTCAATTTT
>JAQTLJ010000046.1 GCA_028714935.1 Candidatus Margulisiibacteriota bacterium
GGAAAGGTTGATCGCGATATAGTAGGGGATCTCGATGTTGAAAAGATTTTCCACTGTCTTGCGGGTCAGCTCAACGCCGCCATAGGCATAGGCATGATTGATCTTATCCAGGCCGCGGCCCGGGATGACCGCCAGCGTATCGCGCGGGATGGAGATAAGAAAAGCTTCTTTATTCTCCGGATCGGTGTGCAATAGCATGATCGTGTCGGAGCGGTGCCCGAAAGCGTTGTCCACTCCCAGGACCAAAATGTTGGTTTTTGACAAGAGGGGTGTGGTTGGCGACAGGGTAAAGAACACTTCCATCAGGGCAAGCCGGGAGGCAACCGCGATCAAAAAACCGAAAGCGGCTGAAAAAACAACTAAAACAATAATTATCCCAACAAAAAACTTTTTCATGATCTTATTAAATAATAATTCCTGGTCTGAACCGTCAGCGGATGGATCGGGAGCCCCTTGGCCAGCAGATATTTCAGCATTTGGCCGGCCGATTCGGCAATTGCCCGGTCAAGGTCCTTGACAGCTAATTGCCTGACCCTTTTCACCCCGGCAAAATCGCGCCCCTCCTCAATATGATCCGCCAGATAAATAATCTTTTCCAGTTTTGACATCCCGGGAGAGCCCAGGGTGTGTTTTTTGATCGCCTCAAGGATCGCCTTGTCGCTGACCTGAAAGTCCTTTTTAGCGAGCAGGGCGCTCAGCTCCGCGTGCAGCAGTTTCGGTTCGAATTCAGCGACCGGATCGATCGCCAGCCGGTACTTTTTTGCCTGCTCAAGCAATTCTTGCCGCGAATACTGCCTGGCGTAATCATGCAGCAGCGCGGCCAGGCTTACCTTGCCGGCGGGAACATGGTGTTTCTCCGCCAGTTTTAACGCGCTTGCTTCAACCCTCAAGCTGTGCTCGAATCGTTCAGGATCGAGAACCTGTTTCAGCTTAGCCAGAATGACAGCTCTTGCCAGCACAGCTACTCCCTGGCGGTCTTGGGACGGGCCTCATTGACGGCCAGCGACCGCCCCTCCAGCTGGAAGCCGTTCATCTCTTTAATGACCTTAGGAGCATCGTTATCCTCGACCTCCACAAAACCAAAGCCTTTGGAGCGCCCGGTTTCACGGTCGGTGATGATCCGGACCGAAAGAATCGGCGCGTGGGCTTCAAACGCTTGACGGAGTCCCTCCTCCTTAGCGCTCCACGACAGGTTGCCCACATATAAAGTCTTAACCACTGTTCACCTCCTGCTTTCGCATAAAAAAACCAAGACCCTTAATAAAAGCGTCTTGGTTGTTTATTCTTTAATATTATGTAAGTAAAAGAAACGGTTTCAAAACAAAAAGACCTCACACGGAATTGCCATTGTACCAGACTTGGCTTATAATTGTCAAGTCCTGTACCATGAAGGTACAGGATAAACCCTATGAATGACCTGGCGGTGATTGTGCTGGCGGCGGGGAAGGGGGTCCGGATGAGATCGGACCTGCCCAAGGTCTTTCACGAGATCCTGGGGGAGCCGATGCTAACCTACGTGCTGGAAACCGTCAAACAGCTCAACCCCCAGAGGACCTATCTGGTGGTCGGGCATAAGCGCGACCTGCTCATGGACTATTATAAAGAGTGGCCGTTAAGCTTTGTTGCCCAGGATGAGCAGCTCGGGACGGGCCACGCGGTCATGCAGGTTAAGCCCTATCTTGATGATTTTACCGGCATGGTTTTGGTTTTGGCGGGAGACGTTCCGCTCCTGTCGGCCAAAACATTAAAACAGTTAATTGATTTTCATCTAAAGAACAGATCGGCCGCGACCGACCTGACCGCGGTGCTGGCTGACGCCGCGAATTACGGCCGGATCGTCCGCCAAGCTAACGGCGAAATCTTGAAGATCGTAGAAAAGAAAGATGCCACGGCAGAAGAATTAAAAATCAAGGAGATCAATACCGGGACTTTTTGTTTTGATAAGGAAGCGCTCTTTCTGGCGCTTAAGGAAGTTAAGCCGGAAAACGCCCAGAAAGAATATTATTTAACCGACACGATCGAGATCTTGAGAAAAAAAGGCCTCCCGGTCTATGCCTGTCGCGCGGAAGACCCCCTGGAAACTCTCGGCATCAATACCAAAGAAGAACTTGTAGCCGTCGAAAAGATCCTGCTGGGCCGCCAGGCTTAAATATTCCCCTTTTTTAACTGAAATTCCTCCCGCCAGCTGTCGAAGGATTAGGGTACAATGAATACACTACGGGTCTCCGCTAACGGCCTAAGCGGCCGCAATCTTTATGGTTTTTTGTACTCCCAGAGGGTAAGGGTCATCGGCCTTAATCCTGACCACCTGAGGGATGTCGCTTTTCGGCTTGACCAGCTGGGAGTGAAACTTGGCCAAAAAAGGAACGTAACAATGTTCTTCCCCCCTGATATCACCGGTCAGCAGATAAAAGAAGTTTTTGAGGCGGATGGATTGCCCGACGTAAAAATTGACGCTGCGGGCGACGTCATTATCAGCCTCCAAACGCTCAACGCTCTAGCCAGCCCGGTGATCGGCCGGCCGGAAACAACCGCCCGAGTACTACTGACCGCCGGGGCAAGAGCGGTCCTGGACCGGGCCTCCCTCATCGTTATCGGCGAGGACGCCAATCTTGAAATCTTTAGCTCTAGCGAAAAACTGGGCCAGCTGGCCAGCCAGGGGCCGTTAGTCCTGGGGACGACCTTTTCCCTCGAGAACCTGCCATCCGCAGTTGAAAAAATAAACGATCCTGCCGACATTAATTTTATTATCCGCCGGTTCAGGGATGAATTGCCAACGCTTGAGCCGCTGCTGAAACGGCTGGCAGAGTTGTGCCCTGATGGGATGTTGGACAGCACGGCCGCGGTGCTGGAGGAGCTGGCGTTTTCGTTGACGGAAAATGACTTGATTTTATTATTAAACGAGCTTAAGGTCAGGGACAACCTCGAAGCTTTTGCCCACATTGAACAGCGTTTGGATGCGCCGGCCAAGAAGGTCGCCTTGTTTATTGCCAGGACCTACGGCGAGCTCGGCTGCCGTCCGGACGGATTGAAAGTTCTGGGCCGGATCCCCCAGGAGAAGAAAGCGCCCCCGCCGGGCAAAGCGAAAAAGGCAAAAGCGGCGGATGAAGTTAAAAAATTGGCTGCTCAGCTTAAAAGGGCGGAGGCGCTGGAGAAGAAAGAGAGGGAGAAGCAAACAGAAGAAAGGCGGGCCCGGACAATAGAAGCGTTTAATAAACTGCAAAAAGGCGAGCTCAGCGCGGCCGATTTTGTTTATAATTCTCCCGCGGATGTGCAGACTGTTTTGGCCGACTATGTCACCAGGAACATCAGGGCCGAGATCTATAGCACTCTCCGCCGCTATGCCAGGGAGGGCAGCGCAGCGGAAGATAAAGCGCTTATCTGGCTGGGCCAGGCTTGCCAGTATCTGCTGGATCTGTTTATTTCTGAAGTCTATCTCAGAGTGGTTGACGCTAGACTGACTGCGGGCGGGTATGTCCGCAGCCAGCTGGGCCAGCTCTATATGCCGTCCAGCGAAGAAAATGTCCTTGATGCCATTCTGTCCGATCTGACAAGTGACGATCTGCTGCCCGCGGCCGAGCTGCTGCCGAAGATCGAGAAGCGAGCCCTGAACAAGGACAGGCCGTACATGCCGGCCTTAAGGTTGTTTGATAAAATATTTCTGGTCCATTGCCACACTGCGCATGAAGCGGCGGAGAAAAAGGATTATGAGGCAAGCTGGCGCTCGCTGCAGCGGGCTGATGTGGTTTATCCCCAGAATAAAGGTCTGCACGAGGATATGGCTAATCTCCTTTTTGAATGGGGCCGGCAGTTGTACAAAGAAAAAAATGCGCCGGCGGCCGTTGCCAAATTTGAGCAGGTGCTGGAATACAATCCAAACCATAAGCAGGCGCTGATTATCCTGACGTACCAATACAGCACATCAAGAGATTACGCCAAAGTAATACCGCTGGCCGAGCGAGTACTGAAACAGGAGCCCGGCAATGTTGAGATCCTGAACATGCTCGGCTTTAATTATCTCCTCCGCTACCGCGACTCAAAAGATGCCGCCGATCTGGAGCTGGCGCGCGGCGCGCTGGAAAAATGCCGGCGGCTGGATCCCGCTTATCCGCGTTCGCTTTATAACCTGGCGCTGGTCTATGCTGAATTTGGCGATTTCGAGCGGGTCTTCAATTTGCTGGCTGCCTGGCTGGGCGAACAGCACGATCTGACGCCGGTTTTTGCCCTGTTCGACACGCTGTTCCAGTCTTATGAGCGGGAAAAGATCTCCGGCGATAAATTAAATACTCTGGTCGAAAAGATCGAACTTGAGGGGCGGGGGAAAACGGAATTGGTCCAGATCGTTAATTTTGCCGGCGAGCTCTTTGAGTCCGGTTTCGCGGCCGCCTCGGAGGCGCTGGCCGGCAGATTAGGCGGAACGCTGGCCGCTTACGTCCGCGGGATCAGCTGCTATCGCGGCGGAGAATACGGCCAGGCGGTTGACCACCTCAAGAGCGTGATCGAGGAAGAAGGCTATGAAGTTTTAAATAACTTCCTGGAAGAAACGGTGCCGATGGGCCTGGAGGCGGCCAACACTTACCTTGTTGCTCTCAAGATGACGGCGCCGGAGCTGGTGGCGGCGGAGGCTGAGCGGCTGACGGCCAAATATCCGTCGGCGGCGCTGTTTAATAATCTGGGCAATATATATGAAGATGAGGAGCCGCAGAAAGCGATCGAATATTTCCGGAAAGCCCGGCAGCTGCGCCCGCTCTTTATCCTGCCAATCCTCAATCTGCTTTCGACCTATCGGGGCCTGGGCGATTGGACCGCTTACGGCCGGACGCTTGAGGAACTGGCGGACGGCGTTCATCAAGCGGCGGCTCAGGGCAAGCGGCGGCAGTTTGAATACAAGAACATGTATCTCATGTTGCTGGAAGAAAAAAGTGAAGTCGGCGAGCAGCACGCCGCCCAGATTGACGCAATCCTGAAGTTCCTGGCGCGAAATTTTAAAGAGGCTTTTGCGGCGGCGGTCATCGAATATTGCCAGGATCATCCGTCGGCCGCCAGGCCGAGTTTAGAATAAAATGAAATTTTTTAGATATGTGTCGGATATATCTTAGGTCGCGGTCGATTGATAAGGAAACGCAATTATGACAGCAAGAACTGAATTACTGGGACCAAGGGCAAGAGCCTCCATCCAATTAACCAAAAGCAAATACGACCGCCGAGATATTAAGGCTGCCCTGGCGCTGCGGGGTTTTGAGGTGCCGACTTTGGGCTGGACGGTCAGCATTCTCAAGAATCTGTCAGTTGAACAGTATGACCAGCTGCTGGTGCTCCTTGATCGGGTCCGCGGCTACGTAAGGAACGCGCTGAAAGTAAAAGACAATGTCATCCTGCCTTTGACCCTGCCCTGGGCCAATAATTTTAAATTGGTGAACCTCCAGGAAGTACTTGACAGCCCGGAAGTGATGGAGGCGATCTTTGACCGCTGCATCAAAAGCACCGGTTGGAGGGCGCCTTGTGTTAACCTGGAAATTCTCCCCTGGATCTATCAGAACTATACCGTCAAAACGAACTGCTGATTTTCTCATAAAACCTGAAATTTTCTTCTTTAGTACGCGATAAATCATATATCATGTCTAGCATTGTGCGATTATTAAGGCTGGCCGAAAACGCCATGGTGCAGCGGCCGATCAGGCCACTCAAGATCGTGGAGCAGGATTTCCTGAGATTGGGGGTGGAGCCCGGATTCACGGCCAAAAGATTTTTGACCCGTTATCCCGAAGATCAGTACCAGGCGCTTTATAAACGCCTGCACTCGCTGAAACAAACAACTAAATTCAAGGAGCTCCTTGTTGATCCACATTACCTGGTGGCCAATGTAAATCATGAGGATTTGTCCGACGGGTTTCTGCTGGAGCAGATCGATGGCTTTACCCTGAACCTGACCAGGCTGCACAATAAACAGATCTTTTTCATGAAGCGCCTGAAAAGCGCCGGTCTCCTGTCTGCCCAAACACTGAGGAGTTCAGGGATCGAAGTGGAAGAGGACAGCCAGCTGGTCCGCCTCCTGGACGTTATTGCCGAGGAGAAAGATTATTTGAAGAGATTAGCGGCCAGGCCGGAAACGACCGTTGATGATATTTTCCGGGCGCTGGAAGATAGAAAAGGGCGGCTCGACTTCCTGAACGTCACGGTCTATCGCCCCTTAAATGACGGGAGCGATAAATGGATCGTGACCCAGAGGAGCCGCAGCTGGGCCAACGGCTCGAGCAAATATACCCGGGAAAAAGGCGGCAGCTTGCCGACCACCACGCTAAGAAGCGTGATCGATGGGGACCGGACGATTTATGATGTCGATATTGCTGATCAGGATTCTTTTGCCAAGGCCGGACTGACGCCGGATCCCGACTCGATCGCCAACGACCTGAAAAATTCCAACGGCCCGGGCCGCATGCTCTTCATCAAATTGGTCTCAAAATTCGGGCGGGAAGCCGTTATCCATCTTCACAACCGTATTTCCAAAGAAGAGAACCTGAAGGCGCATTCGTTTTTGCCGGACGATGAAACACGGGCAAAAAGAATTAAATTTGAGCTGGAAGAATATTTTGAAAAAGTCGTGCTGGCAATTGAGACGGTCAGAACGCGCGAAGAAATGTCAAAGATCGATGCCAGGCGCGGGCTCGAACAGGCGAAGCTTGCACAGATCAGGCAATTGATCAGGCATCAGCAGTTAACTCTTTATAAATATCTTTTGGAAAGGACCGTCCTAAATCGTTATGGCGAGCTTGAGATCGCCAATATCACTAATCCGGCCAAACTGGATGATATATATAAAGTCCTGATTGTGGATGAATTGAACTGGACCGGCAGGGAATATGGCGACATGGAAAAGCACACTGTGAACGTCGATGAATTAAGCATTTCTTTTGACCGGGGCCGGTCGATCGCATTTGCTTCGGTGCACGAACTGCCTTTCACTTACCCGGCAAAAAACGGGATAATCAAGGAAGGTAAGGTCGTCCCGCTGGTCGGCACCTGGGTCAGGGAAGGCTATCGGGGCAAGCGCCTGCAAGTATTGCTTAATTATCTTTTATTGGTCAGACGCTGGGTGGCGTATAAATTTACCGGCGGGTTCTTCAAGCCGTTAAAGATAACGACCAGGACCAGGAGCCGGGTCGTGCTATCGGCGCTTTTTACCTATTTCAAGAACGTCAAGTGGCGGAACCTTTCGCCGGAAGAGAAGGCGGCCAGAAAAGAGTTTGCCAAGTACCTGGGCTGTTCAGCCGAAGACGACGGCATTGTCAGGAACGCTTATAAGGAGCCGATGCCGGATGACGGCGAAAAGCTGAAGGTGTCAAATCAGCTGGCCAGAAAAATTGACCGCGCCCTGGAAGACCTGGGGCCGCAGGATGCGAGGATCTTTGAGTTTGAGCTGACCGCCGGCGGTTTGCTTAAAGCCTTGCTTGTCACTTTATTGAAATCAATGGCGAGAAGAAAGTAAATCAGATTTTATTGACGCAGAAATAAATCCCCTCTATAATGATACTTCAAAGTGAGTCCTTTCTCCGCTCACATTAATTTGGTCCTATTAACAACCTTGGCTGTTAACCTCGGGCTGGGTATTTACATATATATAAAGAACAGCCGTAGCCAGGTCAACCAGACTTTTTCCGCCCTGCTGGTCGTCATCGCGCTTTGGACATTCACTTTCTTGGCGCTGGTTAGTGCCGGCTCGCCTGAGACGGCGCTTTTTTGGCGCCGCTTGACGCCGGTCGGCTCCTCCCTGGCAGCGAGCTTATTCCTTTATTTCAGCCTGATCTTCCCGACCCGCCTGCCGAAAGTTTCTGCGCTCAACCTGCCGCTGATATTTTCCCCGGGAGTATTTTTTGCCATTGCTTCCGTCTTCTTCGACGAAATGATCCGGGGGATCGCGTTCACCGATGCTGCCCAGCCGTTCCTGGCGCGGCCGATCTTCGGCTGGCTTTATAATTTTTACACATTATATCTGCTGCTGTACTTCCTGGGCGGCCTGGGGGTCCTGAGCTATAAATATTTCAAAGGCCAGCCGCAGGAAAGAAGCCAGATCGTCTGGGTGTTGGGCGGCCTGGGTGGTTCGGTCCTGGCGGTTATCACCACCAGCTTGATCCTGCCGGTTTTTGGGGTTTCCAACCTTTTTATTTTTGGCCCGGCTTTTACGCTGATCGCGGCTTTCTTTATCTCTTATGCGATCGCGCGCTACCAGCTGCTGGGGGTGGAGGAGTTCTTGTCCAGCGGGGTCCTCGTCATTGGGATAACGCTGGCAATCGTCGGGACAATCGCCTGTTTTGCTTTTGCTTTGTACGGGCTGCTGCTGCCGCTGTATACGATCCTGGCGAATTTAACGCTTGGTTTATTGGTCTTTTTTAACGATTAGATCGGAAGAACACAC
>JAQTLJ010000047.1 GCA_028714935.1 Candidatus Margulisiibacteriota bacterium
CCAACCTGGGAGTGTCTTTGCCGCTTCTGGCGTTCGGCATTCCTTCGGTTTTGATCGGTCCCTGGGCGGGGATCCTGGTTGACCGTCTGGACCGCAAGGGGATACTGATGGTCAGCGATGTGGTCAGGGGCTTGTTGATCCTTTTGCTCATCCCCCTTATTGCCAAATCTTTGCTCTGGATCTTCCTGGTCAGCTTGCTGGTTTACACCGCCGCCCAGTTTTTTGCCCCGGCGGAGAGCTCGTCGATCCCGGAGCTGGTGGAAAAACAAAATTTGATCGTTGCCAATTCGCTGTTCATGATCACCTGGATGGCGTCTTCCGTTGTCGGGTTCGGCCTGGGGGCGCCGATCGTCAACCTGTTCGCGGAAAAAACGACTTTTGTGGTCTCGGCCTGCCTGTATTTTTTCTCGGCGGCCGCGATCCTGCTTATCCCGCTGAAACGGCCGGAGCAGTCAAAAACTCGCCGCGAGATCTGGAAAGACATTTTGATCGGTTTTGAATTTATCCGCCGCAATCAGGTCGTGCGTTATTCACTGCTAAAATTGTTCGTCGCGGCTTCCGCGATCGCCACTCTTTCCTTGCTGGCGATCTCGTACGCTAGTGATGTTTTAAAGATCGGGGAAAGGAATTTCGGATATTTGATCATTGTGATCGGGGTCGGGATGCTCTTCGGCATGGTCACACTGGAACGGCTCAGGCATTACCTGAAAATGGGGACGATCGTAGTGGCGAGTTTTCTGGTTTCAGGAACAGTGCTGATCGCCATGGCTTTTGTCAAGGACGTTAAGCTCGCCTTGTTTTTGATCCTCCTGCTCGGGACCGGGAATATTTACATAACTTCAACCATTCAGACCATTCTCCAGCACAGGATCCCCCGCCAGATCCGCGGGCGGGTCTTTGGCGTGCAAAACATGCTGGTCAACTCCGCTTTTACCCTGCCGGTCGTTCTCTTCGGTTTTATCGCCGATCTCTGGGGGATTATTTTTGCCATCGGGCTTTTAGGGGCGATGGTTTTCTCGATGGGAGTGGCGGGGCTGTTTCTGCCCAAGTTTAAAACCGTATGATCGGCAATTATTATGTGACGCTGCGCTGTAATGACACCTGTGAATTTTGCCAGTGCTGGCAAAATTCGGAATATCAGGATATCAGGGAATCAGATTATCAGAGTATTTTATTCGATCTAAAAAAAGAGGGGATCAAAGAGTTGAACATAACCGGCGGGGAGCCGCTGCTGCGCGATGACCTGCCGGAACTGCTGCAGCAGGCCAAGCAAATGGGCTTTAAGACCCAGCTGGCCACCAACGGACTCCTCTATGCGGAACGGGGCAGGTTATTGGCCGGGCAGGTTGACGGGCTGTTATTCTCCCTGGATTATCCGATCCCCGCCGAGCATGACCGCAGCCGCGGCATCGAGTGTTTCCATGCCGTCATGGCGGCGATCGAGTACGCCAAAGTCATCGGCGAGAAGCCAATAATTAATTATACCCTGACCCGGGACAGCGTCCGTTTCCTGCCCGAGATGATCGAGCTGGCCCAGAAGCTGAAAGTTTTCATCTATCTTAACCCGGTTTATGATTTTTTCGGGACGCAGGGGTTTGAACCGGCGACCTTTAACCATCTTTACTATTTCGCGCGCCGGAAGAATGTCTTGCTGAATCGGGCGGTCATTGAATTTGTCCGGGCGGGCGGCAATCGGGTTTTGCTGCCACGCTGCCGGGCAAAAGAAACAACGGTGACCGTTCTGCCTGACGGCCGAAGGGTCTCTCCCTGCTTCTACAACCGGGGCGGAAAGCAGGGGCGGGAGGACATTTGTTCTTCTTGCATGCGCTGGCCCTATATGCTACCATCATTTGCCAAAGGCCTTGATAAGTATTTCTGGTTGGACCGGTACTCAAAATATGTCAACCAGAGAAAAGGAGTGATATTATGAAGATCTGCATGCTCGTCCCTTATTTCTATCCCCATACCGGCGGCACGGAGAAATATGTCAAGGACCTGTCGACCGCGCTGACCCAGGCCGGCCATGAGGTGACGGTCATTTCGACCAACCTGCCGGCGGAGAAGAACGCCCCGGCCGAAGAGATGATGAGCGGGTTCAAGCTGATCCGCCTGCCGGCGGTCAACCTGTTCAGTTATTTGCCGGTGACCAGGAAGAAGTTCGACCTGAAGATGCTGGATGGTTATGATATCGTCCATTGCCATGTGCCGTCATTTGGCTTTTTGAGGGAAGTAGTGCAAAAGATCAAACAGCCGGTGATCGTCACTTACCATTGCGACATCACTGTTTCGGAAAAATATTACGGCATCCCGGTGCCGAGCTGGTTTGTCAGGTCCGTTGAGAAACCGTCCAACATCATGGCCCGGATGCTGCTCAAGCGCGCGGATGTCGTTTACAACACGACCAAGACCTATGCCGATACTTCTCCGGTGTTAAAATACATACCCAATGTCAGGCACATCCCGATCGGCATGTTCCACGACAACATTGATGAGATGCAGAAAAAGCTCGGCCTGACGGAAAAAGACAAAAACCCCAAGCAGATCCTCTGGTTAGGCCGCATGGCCGGCAACAAAGGGTGTGATTACATGGTCAAGGCCATGCCGGCGATACTAAAGAGGTTCCCCGACACCCGGCTGATCATCTGCGGCGACGGCGAAGAAAAGACCCATATTAACAATTTGATCGACTCGCTGGGGGTCAGGAGATCGATCGAGATGTTCGGCACGGTCAATTTTGACCAGCTGGTCAAGCTGTTCTACACGTCTTTGGTCTATGTTTTTCCTTCGATCAACCGGCTGGAAGCTTTTGGCATCGTGCAGCTGGAATCTTTTGTCAACTACACGCCGGTTATTTGTTCTGATATCCCGGGGCCCAACGCGGTCATGGATGTCGGCACGACAGGTTATCTGGTGCCGAAGCAGGACCCGGCCGCCATCGCAGATAAAGTCAGCGAACTTTTAGCTAATCCGCAAAAAGCGATCGAAATGGGGAAAGCCGGTCGCCGGCTGGTCGAGACCAAATACGACTGGAAAAACATCTGCGCGCAGGTCGTGGAGTTGTATAAGGAAGGTTTGGCCAAAAAGAAAGGCGCTTAGATCAGTGAAGATCTTAGTCACCGGCGGAGCGGGTTTTATCGCCTCCAACGTTGTTGATGCTTATGTCGAAGCCGGCCACGAAGTGGCGGTCGTCGATAATTTAAGCACCGGTAAAAAAGAGAACCTTAATCCCAAGGCTAAATTTTATTCCGTCGATCTCCGTGACGCCCGCCTGGCGGAAGCGGTTGCGGAATTCTCCCCGGAAATAATCAACCACCACGCGGCGCAGATCGACGTCCGCAAATCGGTCGCCGACCCGGTCTTTAACGCCTCGGTCAATGAGCTCGGCACCCTAAACTTGTTGGAAACAGCGGTCAAATGCAAGGTCCGCAAGATCATCTTCTCTTCGACCGGCGGCGCGATCTACGGCGAAGTGTCAAAAAAATCGGGCGCCGATGAGAACCATGCCCAGGAGCCGATCTCGCCTTATGCCATCACCAAACGCGCGGTGGAAATGTATTTGTATGCCTACTGGAAACTTTACGGCTTGAATTTTACCTGCCTGCGCTACGGCAATGTTTACGGCCCGCGCCAGGATCCCCTGGGTGAGGCCGGAGTGATCGCTATCTTTTGCGGCAAGATGTTAAAAGGCGAGACCCCGACTATTTATGGTGATGGCAAACAGCTGCGCGATTATGTCTATGTCGGCGATGTCGCCCGGGCTAACCTTATTGCGCTCGACAAGGGAGAAAACCGGACCTTTAATGTCGGGACCGGCAAGGGGGTATCGGTCAACGAGCTGTTTATGCATCTTAAGGAGATCATGGGATTTGCCAAAGAAGCGGTCTATGCGCCGCCAAGGACCGGGGAGCTTTTCCGCAGCGTCTTGAACTGTAAAAAAGCCCGCCAGGAGCTGGGTTGGAAGGCCGGGACCGGGATAAAAAAGGGTTTAAAACTGACCATGAAATGGTATCGTTCATTATGAAGCCAAGGATCCTTTACCTTTATTCGGATACCGGCGGCGGACACCGCTCAGCCGCGACTGCCGTCATGCAGGCGGTCGAACACCTGCGCAAAAATACTTTTTCCCAGGAAATGGTCGACGTCTTTGCTTCCTGTTCCGGTTTCCTGAACATCTTTGCTAAATTATACAGTCCGGTCATAAAATACTCGCCCCAGATGTGGGGCCAGCTTTATTACTGGCTTGATGACGAGAAAAAACTGGAACGGCTGGAAAAGGTTGCCGGGCCTTTTATCCTCAAGGAACTGGTCGGGCTGATCAAGAAAAAGTCGCCGAATATTATCGTTTCTGTCCATCCGATGGTCAACCACCTGACGGTGAAAGCGATCAAACAGTCTGGCAAAAAGCTCCCTTTTATTATTGTGATCACCGACCCGGTCACCCTGCACCGGGCCTGGATCACCCCGGGCGCCGACCAAGCCATTGTTGCCACGCCGGAAGCCAAACAGTTGGCGGTAAAATATGGGATGCCGGAAAACAAGATCAAGGTCATCGGCATGCCGATCGACCCCAAATTCTCCCTTAAGGATAAGGAGAAGCAGGCGGCAAGAAAGAAGGATAATTTGAAGCCGAAGGCGTTCACAATCCTGATGATGGGCGGTGGCGAAGGGGCGGGGAAAATGCTGGAGATCATCGAGGAGTTTGACCGCGCCGAGCTGAATATCCAGCTGATCGTTATTGCCGGGCGCAATAAGAGCCTGGAGACGCAGTTAAAACACAGCGCAAGCAAGTTCCGGTTCCCGGTCCGGGTTTACGGGTTTACCGACCAGGTGCATGAGATCATGGCTGAGTCGGACCTGATCATCACCAAGGCCGGGCCGGGGACGATCGCGGAAGCCATGGCCATGAACCTGCCCATTATCATTACTTCTTGGCTGCCCGGGCAGGAAGAGGGGAATGTGGAATATGTGGTCAGGGAGAATGTCGGCCGGGTGAGCAAGGACCCGAAGCGGGTGGTGGAGATCGTTAAAGAGATGATCGGGACGCCCGAATTTGAGGAATTGAAGAAAAACATCAGGCGGGCCAGCCGCCCTCAGGCAGCTATGGAGATCGCACGTGAAATATTTCGTTACCTCTAGTTTGCTTTTTGTCTTTATCCTTTGTTGCCCATCTTTGGCAGAGACATATCTTAGCGACGTTCCCGAAGGCCACTGGGCGAACGAGGCGGTTTATGAGCTGGTCAAGATGGGGGTCACCAACGGCTATCCCGACGGCACTTTCCGCGGCAAAAATGATATCGCCCGCTACGAAGTCGCGGCTTTTCTTTCCCAGTTCGCCCGGGCGGTCAATAAGAAATCCGGGATCGATGAAAAATTGGTGGCCGAGCTGAAAGCGGAACTGGCGCTCCTGAAATACACGAAATATCAATCTGGGAACGGCCTTAAACTGTCGGGTGAGATCTATTCCCGGGGGAGGGCGGCGACGATCGCTCAAAGGGGTGGCAAGGTTGATTATCGGTTGAAACTGGCAATGACCAGGACTTACGATGATGATACCAGCCTAAAGGTTGGTCTTGATACGGTCGATGCCGGCTTTAATTCGGAGACCACGCGTTCGCTTACCACCAAGCTTCTGGATATTGAAAGCCGGTTTAAACTGGGCGGCTTGAACTACAAGGTCAATGTCGGGCCGGGCACGATCCCGCATGCCGAGGCCGACAAGCTTTTTCCCTGCGAGAACAACATGATCTTTATCCGTCCCAAGACCGCGATCGAAGCTTCCGCGTCTGTCGGTAAACTGGACTATTCCATCGCTTATGTGACCAGGTCGGTGGCAGAATCGGGCCTGATCGGCGTCCATGAGCTGACCGGACTGCTGAAATATAAGTTTGGCGACCTGGCGCTGAGTTTCCGCCCGCGCTATATTTGTAAGGTCGACGGGCCCAGAGATGTCCTGGCGGAGGCCGGCTTGAATTATGTCTTCAATGACAAATGGGAAACTTATCTGCTTTTATCGGCCGGGGCGTTCAAGGAAGGGGAAAAAGGCCTGTATTTTAAAGCGACGGAAAAGATCCTGGATCCTCTGGGGACCGGGACGACCCTGGTGTTCAGGTATGATAAAGTCGGCACTAAGTACCGGGTGGACGACCTGAATGAATATGAGTTCGTTTTCCTGAACAATTTTGACCGTTTGATCTTGGACGGGACGGTAGATCTGGGCCTGGCCTTAAACCAGAAAATTATCGATCGGCTGGCCCTGGAGTGGAAAGGCGATTATGTTATGACCGGGGAATATCAATACGGCGCGGCTTATCCCGGCACTTATTTTCTCTGGCAGTTAGGGTTTAACTATGATCTGGCCGCCAACGTCGGTCTTAACGCTTTTTATCGCTCTTACAATGTGCCGAGCGGTGTCGCCCAATTCTCGGATGCTGTCCCTGTGCTTACCGATATGCTGGGGGCCAGCGTGGCCTGTAAATTTTAAAATGCGCAACATTACGATCATTTTATTTTCAGTTTTGATCGCTTTTTCCGCTTTGGGCGAAGCGACTTTCCCCGTGCCGACCGGTTTTATCAATGATTATGCCGGGGTCTTATCCGCCCAGGAAAAGCAGGAACTCGAGTCGATCTCTGCCGCCATTAAACAGCAGACCGGGGCGGAACTGGCGGTTGCCATTGTCCCGACGGTTGAGCCGCTTGATTCCAAGACCTACGCGGTCAAGCTGTTTGAGAAGTGGAAGATCGGGCAAAAGGGGAAAGACAACGGCATCTTGATCCTGCTGGCGATGCAGGAGAAGCGGATCGAGATCGAGGTCGGCTACGGGCTGGAAGGGACGGTCCCTGACGCGCTGGCCGGGAGGATCTTGGATAAATTTGCCGTTCCCCGTTTCAAGCAGGGGGCTATGGGGGGAGGCTTGGTTGACACAGCCAAAGCTTTAAGCCAGGTGATCATCAAGGGAGAAGTTCCAGTCGCGTCGGATAAGGGAAAAGATCAAGGCGGGGATCTGGGGCCGTATTTTATTTATGTTATCATCTTCATTATTGTTATAGGCATTTTATTCAGGAGAGGCGGTTCCATTGTGATGGGTATTTTTGGGGTGATCTGGGGAGCGGGAATGGGGGGATTGATCGGGGCGATATTAGGAGGTCTGCTTGGTTTGTTCTTTGGTTTCTGGGGAATTTCCCTGGGTGGGGGAGGTTTTGGCGGCGGCGGATTTGGCGGGTTTGGCGGCGGCCGGAGCGGCGGTGGGGGTTCGGGCCGCAGCTGGTAGGTTGCGTTAGATAAGTTGCAATGTTAGAATTAAGCCAGCAAGGAGGTAAAAAGAGATGAGAAACTTGTTGATCGTACTGGGAGTAATTTTAGCGATCGTGGTGGTGGTGGTTATGTTTCTGGTCGGTACTTATAACGGCTTGGTCGGTTTGGATCAAGGGGTTAAAACGGCCTGGGCACAGGTTGAAAATCAACTGCAGAGGAGATATGACCTGATCCCGAACCTGGTGGCAACCGTTAAAGGTTACGCTGCCCACGAAAAACAGATCTTTATCGATGTGGCGGAAGCCCGGGCTAAATTGGCCGGCGCGGCGACCGTTAATGATAAAGTTAAGGCGGCCAACGCGGTTGAGGGCGTCCTGGGAAGACTGCTGGCGATCACCGAGAACTATCCGCAATTAAAAGCTTCAGAGAATTTTATCGCGCTGCAGGATGAGCTGGCGGGAACGGAGAATCGTTTAGCCGTTGAAAGGATGCGCTATAACGAAACGGTGCAGACCTATAACGTCAGGGCGCGCTCGATCCCGACGGTCTTTGTGGTCAGGATGCTGGGATTCGACGGCGAAAAACCTTTCTTTAAAGTGGAAAGTGAAGCGGCCAAGCAAGCGCCAAAAGTCACTTTCTAAATTTCTTTAGTTCAGAATAGACCCTTTGTACTGGGATGGCGTGCTTCCTTGCCAGCCGGTTATAATCTGCAAATTCCGGAGCGACTGTCTTGATCTCCCGGCCGAGCGATCCGATCTTGACTTTAGCCTTCCCGTATTTTGTTTTAACGGTCAGGAATTTGCGGCCAAGCTTTTCCCGGGGTAAGAGGTAAACCCGGACGCCAAAAGTCGTGGTCAGATCGAATATCCGGGTGATGATTAGGTTCCGTTTTTCCGGCTCGCACAGTACGACCATGTTTACCCCTGTCCTCCGCTTTTTCATCATCACCGGAATCATGTAGGCATCAAGCGCGCCGGCTTTCAGCAGCGAGGCAATGACCGTGTCATACAATCGGGGGTTGAGGTCATCAATATTTGTTTCGATCTGGACAACAGCGTCTCTTTTAGATGGGACAAGGGATTCCCCGATGTGGACTCGTAAGAGATTAGGGATTAGGGGATAGGTAATAGAGCCGG